>NZ_JABXXR010000004.1 GCF_013376175.1 Ameyamaea chiangmaiensis | reverse complement strand
GGCCCGAGCCGCGCGACCGGCTGGCGCTCGGGGACTGGGACCGGCTGATGGCCTATTTCGACGCGCAGGCCGGTGCGCTGGTGCCGGGGCAGCTTCGCATGCTGTTCCTGGACAACCGCAATCGGTTGTTGGCCGACGAGGCGTTCGAGGCCGAGGCAGGTGTCCGCGCGGTTCTCGTTCGCGGGCTGTCACTCCACGCGACGGCCCTGATCGGTGTCCGCATCGCGGCAGGGGGTCAGGTTCTGGCCACGATCGCCGATCGGGACGGCCCCCTCGCCCGTGAACTCGCGGACAAAGGGGGATCGCTGTCGATCGTCCTGCACGACATGATGGTGATCGGACCGGGACAATGGCTGAGCTTCCGCCAGCACGGGCTGCTGTAGCCCGACGCCAGCGGCGCGGCCCTCACCAGCCCCAGGGACGGGGCGGCGGCGGCGGAGGGGGCGGTCCATAGCAGTAACCGCGCGACCACCCCCAAGGGCGCGGCGGCGGTGGCGGATAGTAAGGATGCCAATAATGCGGGCGGTGCCAGTAGTGACCGCCATAATACCCCCAGGCATGCGCGCTGCCATGGCCGAAGCCGAGAGCACCCAGCATGATGGCGACCGAGGCAATGAAACGGACGTTCATCTTCGTATCCTCCTGTGTCGCTGACGGTGGCTCGGGATTACGGCGGACAACAGGACGGTTTGCGGCGGAAAAAGGCGCGTTTTCTAAATTCGCGTTCAAACTTCACGAAGCCGCCTCGACATGGCGCCACAATGACGGCGCAGTTTCGTTGTAGTGCTGCCGCCCCCTCGACGGGTTGGCAAGCTCCGCGTCGACCTGACCGGACTGTCCCCCTCACACGATCTGAAAGGATCATACCATGAGCATCTTCGGCTCGATTGTTTCCGCACTGTTCGGCCATGCCAATGCGGCCACGACCGCCGCGCCCGGCTCGGCCCCCGCCGCTGCAACCCCGTCAGCGGCACCGGCCGCCGCGACACCAACCCCTGTCGACGTCGACGCGGTCCTGAACGGTCTGGCCGCGAAGTCCGGGCAGACGCTGAACTGGAAGGAGTCGATCGTCGACCTGCTCAAGCTTCTGGGTCTGGACAGCTCCCTCACCGCGCGTCAGCAACTGGCGACGGAGCTGCACTATACCGGCGACAAGAACGACACGGCGACGATGAATGTCTGGCTGATCAAAGAAGTCCGGCAGAAACTGGCCGACAACAACGGGACGTTTCCGAACGTCTGATAGCGGGGGCCGTGACCGGCGGGTGGGCGCGCCCACCCGCCGCGCAGCCTTTATTTCGGTACCGGCGCGCACGCCGGCGCCACGGAGCGACCGCTCATGACCGCGTTCGTGAACGCGGCCGAATCCGGAAGCGACGCCAGTACCGTTTGGGAATGGTCCTGCCCCTTGTAAAGGTGCGCCTGAACCACCGTTCCCGCCGCACAGGCGTCGTGGACCAGCGCCGCCTGCCCCAGCGGCGACACGTCGCGGTCCGCCGTGCCGGTTCCTACGAACAGGGGGGCGGATAACCTTAACGTCGGGAACGTCATGGTGCCCAGTGCCGGTGCCAACGCATCGAGGGCACCCGGTTTCAGCGCGTTGCGCGGTGTCAGACCGTCCGCTTCGGCTTTGTCGACCACGCCCTTCAGGCATTCTTTCGACGCTGTCTCCACCGCGGACATGGCCCGGGGCGTGAACACCGTCGCCGGATCGAACGACGGGTCGATGCCCGCGCGCGACGCACCGATCAGCAAGAGATAGCCCAGCATCGGATCGACGCCGCGACCCGACGGCGCGTTGACGGCCGACGTCATCAGCGCCCGCGCGATCTGTGGCGTGAAGTAGGGGATACCGGTTGCGACCGTGCCCCGTATATCGAGGGTCGGCGCGTACGTCGGCGCGTAGGCGGCGGCCGCGAAGGCCGCCCCGGCACCCTGCGACTGCCCGACGATCATCACCGCATCGCGCAGGGCCGGCAGGCCGGTCAGCGCCGCGCGAGCCGCGTCGAGCACGCTGTAGGCCTCGACCCGGGTATTGAGGTAGGCGTGCGTTCCCTCCCCGCCCAGCCCCTGATAATCCGTCGCCACGATGGCAAAACCGCGCTTGAGCCACGCCCCGAGATACGTCTTGTCGCGCCCGGAATGCGCATTGCGCGATGGCGCGCAGGCGTCGGCGATCCCCACGGTTCCGTGCGCCCAGGCGACGATCGGCCATCCGCCGGCGGGCGCCGGACCGTCCGGATACAGCACCTCGCCCGTAACGGGCACCAGTCCGGCGCCGGTCACCCCGTCGGTTGCGAGATACGTGATGGCGAACGCGCGTCCCGCATCGGGAACCGACAGGGCACCGTCCAGCGGCGTGCTGGACAGCAACGTGCCGGCGGTTCGCGTCACGGGCCTGACGGGCTCCGTCGCGGCCGGGGGCACTGTGCACGCCGCCAGACCAAGCCCGAAACCAAGTGAAAGAACGGGAAGGACGTTCATGCCACCCCCTCCGCGCACGTCGATCACCGTGCGGGCTTTACGAATTTCAGAACGACTTGGTCCGTCTTGCCCCGGATCGAGGGATCGAACACCGGCACGGTGTGCGGATCGGACGGGTTGGCCAGAACCGTGCTGTCCGTCTGGAACACGAACCCGGCGGCTTCGGCCTGCTGGCGAATGATGGCCGGGTCGATGCGATGCAGCTTGGCGATGTCTGCGGTAACGCCGCCCGGCAGTGCGACATGATCGACGATGACCAGCGAACCACCGGGGCGAAGGGCGGCGAAAGCGGCCTTGTCGAAGGCCAGTGCCGCGTCGGCGCTCTGGCCGTAATAGATGTCGTGATAGTTCTGCGAGGTCCACACGACGTCGAGCGGACGCGGGACCGACAGGGTCTCGAGCGGCTCCACCGACACGCTGACGTTGGCGAAGGCCGCTTCCTGCGCGATCGCGTTGACCGCGTCCGCCGCCGTGGGCTTCTTCTGCGCCAGCCACGCGGGCACAATCGCATAGACATGGCCTTTCGGGCCGACCACGTTGCTGAACAGACGCGTGAAATACCCTCTCCCCGGCATCACATCGGCCACGGCCATGCCCGGGCGAATCCCCGCAAACGTCAGCAGGGCCGCAGGCTTGCGCGCCGCGTCCGCGCTGCGGTCCTGCTCCGGCCGGTCGTTGTCGGCGATGGCGCGGCTGATCCCGATGGCGGGTTTGCCGCGTCCCAGGGTCGGCACCACGTTGGCATGCGCGATCGTTGGCACCGCCATGCCCACCGCCAGAAGCGAGAGCATACCTGCCGCCGCGCGGCGTCCCCGACGTGCGCCGTGTTCAGTCTTCGTCATCCGATCCGTTCCCCCTAAGCCCGTGCGTGCCGTCCGGCGAACAGGCCGGCGAAAGGCGTGCCAGAAGCCTATCCACAACGCGCCGTGGGCGGAAGGGACTGATTCTCCATGCAGGCCCGCGTGCGCCCGGCCAATCCCCGATCCGGCCATCGGGGCATCAGGGCCGCATTGTCGCGCCGCGCGTCACCGCGTAGGGTCGGGGCGTCGTCTCACCTTCCAGCCGACCGGATGTTTGCCACGGCATGACCCGCCCCGATCCCGCACGCCCCCTGCTTGCCTTTCATGGTGCCGGCCGCATGTTCGCCGGGCGCTCGTCGGACGCGCCGCGCGGGCTGGCGCCCATCAGCCTGAACATCGCGGCGGGGGATTTCGTGACCCTTCTCGGCCCGTCGGGGTGCGGCAAGAGCACGCTGCTGAAACTGGCGGCCAATCTTCTCGAACCCGATTCCGGCCATGTGCGGTGGTGGGGGCGCGGGTTTGTCGATGCCGGACTGGCCGGGCACCGGGTGACGCTCGTGCCGCAGGACGCGACCCTGATGCCATGGCGGTCCGTGGCCGCGAACGTGCGCCTGCCACTTGATCTGGAGCGTCTGCCCCGCGCGCAGGCCGACGCGAAGGTCGATCAGGCCCTTCGCAAGGTGGGACTGGAGTCCGTGGCGGCGTTGCGTCCCTCGGCCCTGTCGGGCGGGATGCGCATGCGGGTCTCGATCGCGCGCGCGCTGGCCGCCGGGCCGGAGCTGCTGCTGATGGACGAGCCTTTCGCCGCGCTGGACGAACTGACCCGCACTGCTCTCGACACTGAAATGGTGCATCTGTGCGAACGATCGGGGCTGACCACGCTGTTCGTCACACACTCCATTGCCGAGGCCGCCTTCCTGTCCACGCGTGTGATCGTCATGGCGGCGGACCCGGGCCGGATTTTCGCCGAATACCCTGTCGATCCCGCGGGACCACGCGACGAGGATTTTCGCCTGAGCGACCGCTTCGCCTCTATCTGTCGCGATCTGACCCGCCTGCTGGCCGAGGCGGCACGATGACCGGCGGCGCGTTTGGCGCGATGGTCCGGGGCATCGTAGGGCCCGCTCTGGTGCTGTTTTTCGTCCTCGGGCTGTGGCAGGGCGCGTGCGATGCGTGGTCGATCCCGCCCTATGTCCTGCCCGCCCCCACCGACATCGGCCATGCCCTGTGGCGCGATGCACCGACCCTGACGCACGCGCTGGGCAGCACGCTGCTGGTGACGCTGTCCGCGCTGGGACTATCGATCGTCATCGGCAGCGTCATCGCGTTCATCTTGGTGCAGAACGTCGTGATCGAACGCAGCCTGATGCCGTACGTGGTGGTGATGCAGGTCACGCCGGTCGTTGCGGTCGCGCCCCTGATCGTCATTCTGGTGCACAACACCTTCGCCGCACTTGTTCTCTGCGCAATGCTGATCGCGATTTTTCCGGTCATCGCCAATACGTTGCAAGGTTTGAAAAGCATCGATCCGGGACTTGCCGACTACTTCCGGCTGCACCGCGCGACGCGCTGGCAGACGCTGTGGCGGTTGCGCCTGCCCTCCGCGTTGCCGCTGTTTCTGGCCGGGGTGCGCGTGTCCAGCGGTCTTGCGCTGGTAGGGGCGGTGGTCGCCGAATTCGTGGCCGGCACCGGCGGCAACAGCGCGGGGCTGGCCTACGAAATCCTGCAATCCGGCTTCCAGATGGACATTCCGCGCATGTTCGCCGCCCTGTTTCTGATTACCCTGGCCGGCCTGTGCCTGTTCGGCGTCACCACAGGCGTGCAGAACCGTCTTCTGGGGCGCTGGATGGCGTCGCGCTGAGCCCGAGCTGTCGAGTGGGCGTCACCCTTGACCTCCGCTGGCAATTGCGGGACTTGATGTTGCGATATCGACCCGGCCGCTGCGGCGTCGCCGGAGGACGCAAGCAGGAAGAGCCTTCACATGAGCGGCGACAAGACATTCGACTTCACCGTGACCCGGTCGGCCCATCCGGTGGCCGATGCGAAGCGCGAGGCCATCCTTGCCAACCCGGGCTTTGGCAAGGCCTTCACCGACCATATGGTGATGATCGACTGGAATATCGACAAGGGCTGGTACAACCCGCGCGTCGTGCCCTACGGTCCCCTGTCCCTCGATCCCGCGACGTCGGTCCTGCATTATGCGCAGGAAATCTTCGAAGGCATGAAGGCCTATCGCTCCACGGATAATGTGGTGCGGCTGTTTCGTCCGGAAGCGAACGCCGCGCGTTTCAACCAGTCCGCCGCCCGCATGGCGATGGCGCAGCTGCCCGAAGACTTGTTTGTCGAGGCTGTGAACCAGTTGGTGCGGATCGACCGTGGATGGATCCCGACCGGTGAAGGGCAAAGCCTGTACCTGCGCCCGTTCATGTTCGCCAATGGCGTCTATCTCGGCGTCAAGCCTTCGAGCGACTACCTGTTTATGGTCATCGCCTCGCCGGTCGGCTCATACTTCAGCGGCAAGGCCGTCAACGTGTGGGTGTCGGAGAACTACACCCGCGCGGCGCCGGGCGGGACCGGTGCTGCGAAATGCGGCGGCAACTACGCCGCGGGTCTTCTGGCGCAGGCCGAAGCGTCCGAGCACGAGTGCGACCAGGTTCTGTTCCTTGATGCGGTGGAACGCAAATGGGTCGAGGAAATGGGTGGCATGAACATCTTCTTCGTGCGCGACGACAAAACGATCGTTACCCCTCCACTGGGCACCATCCTGCCCGGCATCACGCGCAACGCGGTCATGACCATGGCGCGCGAGCAGGGATACACCGTGGTGGAAGAGCCGCTGGCCATCGACCAGATCTATGCCGACGCCGCAAGCGGCCGCATCACCGAGGCGTTCGCCTGTGGCACGGCGGCCGTCATTACCCCGATCGGTGCGTTCCGCCACGCGGCGGGCACGTGTCGCATCGGTCTGGACGGCAGCAACGGCCCCGTGACCGGCGCACTGCGGGACGGTTTGGTCAACGTGCAGCGCGGCACCGCGCCCGACACGCATGGCTGGGTGCACACCATCGACTGAGCGCATGGCGGGAGATGACGCGATCGCGCCATTCGGCGGAATGTCGGTCGCCTGCCCCCCCCCGCGACGATGTCCTGCGGCGCCGACCGCCGGGGACAGCGGCCGATAGAGGTCGTCGGTGAAAGGCGCGATCGCCGTCGTCCGTGCCGCGTGGCGTCGGGGACGACGGCCCCGATCAGCCCGACACGTTCGTCGAATGACAATGGCGAGCGCAGGCTGCGGGCCGTCCCGGGTGCCCCTACGATGACCATCACGCGCGCGACACGGTCGAGCGCTTTTGCCAGCAGACCTGCGGGCCGGTCGTGGAGCGGGTGAAACGCCCCTAAAATTGCGATCCCATCGTAACGGCAGCGCGTCGGCGCATCGGCGTTCACGATGTCCGCGTCCTCGGCCTGCGCAGCGTAGGGTCGGCACGCATGACGTCGCAGGCACGACCGGCCGAGGGACGAGTCGGGCGCGGGTCTGCCTTGTCGGACCGGCCGCAGGTGAACGCCGTGTCGGCTGCGGGGAGGCTGAATGTCGGCCACGTTCAAGGCGGACGAAAAGTTTCGCAACCGTTCCGCCCCGCGCCTTGAACCGGGTTTTCGATCCTATAAGGTCACGCCATGACGGTCGTCGCGCGGCGGCCAGTGTGAACGATCGGGAAGCGAGCAACAGCATGGACGTACGAGCAGCCGTCGCCTTCGAGGCCGGCAAACCCCTGGAGATCGAGACCGTACAGCTCGGCGGCCCGAGGGACGGTGAAGTTCTGGTCGAGATCAAGGCCACCGGCCTGTGCCACACCGACAAATACACCCTGTCCGGCGCGGACCCGGAAGGACTTTTCCCGGCCATTCTCGGCCATGAAGGGGCCGGCGTGGTGGTCGAGGTCGGCCCGGGTGTCAGGCATCTGAAGCCCGGCGACCACGTCATTCCCCTGTACACCCCGGAATGCCGGGAATGTAAGTCGTGTCTGTCGCGCAAGACAAACCTGTGCACGTCGATCCGTGCGACACAGGGCAAGGGCGTCATGCCGGACGGCACATCGCGCTTTTCCTACAAGGGCAAGCCGGTGCTGCACTATATGGGGTGCTCGACCTTTGCCAATTATACGGTGCTGCCCGAGATCGCGTTGGCCAAGATCCGGCCGGACGCACCGTTCGACAAGGTCTGCTATATCGGTTGCGGCGTCACCACGGGCATCGGTGCCGTCCTGTTCACCGCCAAGGTGGAGACGGGATCGACCGTGGTCGTCTTCGGTCTCGGTGGGATCGGGCTGAACGTCATTCAGGGCGCCAAGCTGGTGGGCGCGGACATGATCGTCGGCGTCGACATCAATCCGGCCCGCGAAGAGATGGCGCGCCAGTTCGGCATGACTCATTTCGTCAACCCCAAGGATCTGGGCCCCGACGGCGATGTGGTGGGCCACCTGGTTGAACTGACCGGCGGGGGCGCAGATTATTCGTTCGAGTGCGTCGGCAATCCGACCCTGATGCGTCAGGCGCTGGAATGCTGCCATCGCGGCTGGGGCGTCTCGACGGTGATCGGTGTCGCCGCCGCGGGTCAGGAAATCAGCACCCGTCCCTTCCAGCTGGTCACGGGACGGCGCTGGATCGGATCGGCCTTCGGGGGCGCGCGCGGGCGGACCGACGTGCCGAAGATCGTCGACTGGTACATGGACAACAAGATCGACATCGACAGCCTGATTACGCACAAGCTGCCGCTCGACCGCATCAACGAAGGCTTCGACCTGATGACCAAAGGCGAGAGCATCCGCACCGTCGTGGAGTTCTGAACCGTGACGATCGAAACACGCTCCGAACATCGGTGTTTCGGCGGCACGCTCGGCCTCTACAGCCACGCGTCCGACGCGCTCGGGCTGAAGGCGAATTTTGCGGTCTTCGTCCCCCCGGGGGCGACGGCCGCCGCACCGGTGCCAGTGGTTTACTGTCTGGCAGGATTGACCTGCACCGAGGAAACCTTCGTCATCAAGGCCAACGCCCTGCGCTTTGCCGCCGAGCACGGTCTGGCCCTCGTCGCGCCCGATACGTCCCCGCGTGGCGCGGGCGTGGCGGGGGAGGACGCGTCCTACGACCTCGGCACAGGGGCGGGTTTCTACCTCGACGCGACGCAGGAACCTTGGGCCACGCATTATCGCATGGGCACGTATCTGTCCGATGAGCTGCCGGGTCTGGTCGAGGACGCATTCCCGCTCGATCCGGCACGGCGGGGCATCATGGGCCATTCGATGGGCGGCCATGGCGCGCTGGTGCATGGCCTCAAGGCGCCGGGATTCTGGCGTTCGATCTCGGCCTTCGCGCCGATCGTCCATCCTGCCGCCGTGCCGTGGGGCGAGAAGGCGCTGGGCGCCTATCTCGGCCCGGACAGGGCGCTGTGGAACGCATGGGACGCGACGGCATTGCTCAATGCCGGCCATACCCACCCGACGTCCATCATGATCGATCAGGGCGAGAGCGACCAGTTTCTGGAGCGCGAGCTACAGCCCCATCACCTGGAGGCCGCGGCCCGCACATCCGGTCAGGCGCTGACGCTGAACCGCCGCCCCGGCTACGACCATTCGTACTGGTTCATCCAGAGCTTCATAGGCGACCATATCGCCCATCACGCGGCCATTCTCAAAAGCCTCTGACAGAACAGGCCGGGTGGGCCCTCAGACGTCCCATCCCGCCCCGATCGCGACGAAGAAGTCGATGGCGGTGATGGCCCGCGCGATCTCCCCCTCCACCTCCTGTTCCTCGGCGGACACGGCGACGCGCTGTGCGTCGAGAAAACTCAGGATATCGGTCAACCCGGCCTCGTACAGTCGGCGGCTTTGTTCGCTGGCCCTATGGCTGCTGCCGGTGGCGTGATGCAGAAGCCGAAGGTGACGGTCATGATTCTGTCGCGCCACGATCAGGTCCTGCACTTCCCGCAGCCCGTTGAGGACGCTCTGGTGATACACGCGCCGACTGGCTTCGGCCTGCGCCTGCGCTGCGTGAACATGCGCGGTCAGAGCGCCCCCGTTCATCACCGGAATCGCGGCCCGCAGCATGAAGCTCCAGCTTGAGGCCTGCGCGTCAAACAGCTGATACAGCGACGATGCACTCGGGTCGAAGGTCGGCGGGATGGTGAAATCGGGATAGAGATCGGCCACGCTGGCGCCGACCCCAGCCAGCGCAACCTGATATGCCTGCTGGGCGGCCCGGATATCGGGACGGCGCGCGACCACGCGTGACGGCAGTTCGCGCGGCAGGTCCGGCGTCTTCGGCGTGGCCGACGCCCGCATCAGGTCCGGTCGCATCGTGCCCGGCATCGCGCCGGTCAGGATGTTGATCGCGTGGTGCAGTCGCGCGATTTCGTTGCGCAGAACGGCGATGCGGGCCGTATGGAGATCGAGATCCGCCTGCACCTGCGCGGTCTGCAGCGTCGTGCCGACGCCCTGTTCATACAGTCTGCGCGTCCGCTCGGCCTGGTGACGCACGATGCCGACATAACGTTCGACGATGGCCAGACGACGTTGGGCTCCGCGCAGACGCACATAGGCGCGCGCCAGCTCCGACAGCACAGTCAGGGTCACCGCGTGCCGGTCCTCGAGCATGAGATCGATGCCGTGTTCCTTCTGCTCGACCCGTCGGCGAATGCGCCCGAACAGGTCGATCTGCCACCTCGCCTGCAGACTGTAGGACAGAGTCGAGACGTCGATGCGTCTTGGCTGGGCGAAGACGCGCGGCATGTGGTTGTCGATAACCTTCGACAGCCGCACATCACCCCCCGACATGCCCGCGTCGATCTGCGGCCACCATGCCGACGCGGTCTCGTCACGCACGGCCCGTGCCAGAAGAACATTCTGCGCGGCACTCTGAAGATCGTAATTATGGCCCAGTGCCTGCTCGATCAGCCCGTTCAGCACGGGATCGGAAAAAGCCTGCCACCAGCGGTTCAGGCTCTGGATGCCTGCGTCCTTCGGCCGGTTCACGCCGGTCCCGGCATAGGTCTGGAAACGGTCCGGCAGAGAAATGTGCTCAGGTGTCACCGTGGGGCCAAGCGTGCAGGCACCCAGCATCGGCGGGACAAGAAACGCGACAGCACGAAAAGAAATTCGGGTATATTTTATCCAATCAGCCTCTATATCAGACAACATCATCACGATACTTAAAAATTTCTTCACAAGCGGCATGTCGAGTGGTTGCAGAAATCGATATCAGATGAGCTATGTTTGTTTCTGTCGGTTCTTTTTCAAAACCTGTCTTCATCGTCACTGCGCACAGACCAGCCTTCGACAGCGCGTATGGCTTCCCCGATGATTGATTTATCGCACGACGGGGGCGAGCGAGTTCTGCCACACTCGTCGTCTACGCTGCTGTATCACGGGGAGAGATGCCATGAGCCTGACCATGAAAGCCGCCGTCGTTCGCGCATTCGGCAAGCCGCTGACCATCGAGGAACTCGCCGTTCCCGAACCGGGACCGGGGCAAATCCTGGTCAAGATGGTTGCCTGCGGCGTCTGCCACACCGATCTGCACGCCGCGAACGGTGACTGGCCAGCCAAGCCCAATCCGCCGTTCATCCCCGGCCATGAAGGTGTCGGCCGCGTCGCCGCGGTCGGACGGGACGTGAAATGGGTCAAGGAGGGTGATCTGGTCGGCGTGCCATGGCTCTACTCGGCCTGTGGCCATTGCGAGCATTGTCTGGGCGGTTGGGAAACGCTGTGCCACGACCAGCAGGACACCGGCTACAGCGTCAATGGCTGCTTCGCCGAGTACGTGATCGCCGATCCGGGCTATGTCGCCCACATACCGGCCAATGCCGACCCGTTACAGATCGCGCCGGTCCTGTGCGCGGGCCTGACGGTCTACAAGGGCCTGAAGATGACCGACACCAAGCCGGGCGACTGGGTGGCGATCTCGGGTGTCGGCGGACTGGGTCAGATGGCGGTGCAATATGGCGTCGCCATGGGGCTGAACGTCGTGGCGGTCGACATCGACGACGGCAAGCTTGCCACCGCCAAGGGGCTCGGCGCCGCGCTGACCGTCAATGCCCTGCACGGCGATCCGGCGGCGACCATCCAGAAAGAGACCGGCGGCGCGCATGGAACTCTGGTCACCGCGGTCTCGCGCGGTGCCTTTTCGCAGGCGATGAAATTCGGCCGCCGCGGTGGGACGATGGTGCTGAACGGACTGCCGCCGGGCGATTTCCCGGTCTCGATCTTTGACATGGTCATGGACGGCACGACGATCCGCGGATCGATCGTCGGCACGCGTCTGGACATGATCGAGGCCCTGTCGTTCTTCGGGGACGGCAAGGTGCGCACGGTGGTCAAGCCCGACCGGCTCGAGAACATCAACCAGATTTTCGACGATCTCGAGCACGGGCGCGTCGATGGGCGGATTGTTCTCGATTTCACCCACTGAGGCGCGGCCTGATCACGCCGTCACGTCCGTCCCATGCCTTGCAACCGCCGGGTTCGCCGTTCACTGTGACGACGAACCCCGTCGGCTGATGGATCACAGTAGAGGACAACGCGATGGACACGACCGGCGACAGGGCCCGCAAGACCCCCGCGCGCCCCAATCCGCTTCGTTCGCGCAAAGGGATGGAGGCGGTGTCCGCCCTCCTGCTCCGGCTGGGCGCATCGGCCCCTGAAGCTGTCATCGAGCGGCTGGTGGCCGATCCTTCGGCCATGGAGGATGTCTGCCGCGAGCTTGCCGGCGGTGCGTCGATCGAGAAATATCGCAAACTGGCGACGACCAGCAACATCATGGAGTCGGGCCGCGTCGAGGCCGATTACGCCTATGTCGGGCTGCCAGACGAAGCGCAGGGCTGTGATTTCGACACCGGGTTTCGCGACCATATGGCCCCCCGCCTGGGCAAGCGCGCGGAGAGCTTCGCGGTCATGTTCGACCATCTGCGTCGTTGCGAGCGCCCGCTGATCGTGGAGACCGGGTGCCTGCGCGTGCCCGACAACTGGGAGGGCGACGGGCAGAGCACCTTCCAGTTCGACTGGTTCGCGCGCGAGCACGCGGGTCAAGTGGTCACGGTCGATATCAACCCGGACAGCATCGACAGTTCGCGCCGCGCGTGCAGCGGCGTAACCAGCACGATTCTCAACGATTCGGTGGCCGCACTGCACATGCTGGGCAGCCTGGCGGCACGCCCGGCGGCCCTGATCTATCTCGACAGCTTCGACCTCGACACGTCGAATCCGATGCCTAGCGCGATCCACCATGCAACCGAGATGATGGCCGCCCGGGGATTGATCGGGCCCGGCACCCTGATCTGCGTCGACGATTTCGATGTCCCGCCCCTCGGCCCGGGCGGCAAGGGACTGATCGTGGACCAGTTCATGCACGGTGTGCGTGCCGACGTCCTGTTCAGCGGCTATCAGAAGGTGTGGCGCGTCGCGGCCTGACAGGGTCGCGAGCAACCCCTTTCGTCACCGCGCCGGATGTTTTAAACCCCCGCTCCTTGCAATCGGGACGGGAGCGCGCGGTGACGAACGATCATGTCAGACTGGGGATCGACTTCGGCACCACGAACAGCGTGGTCGTCCTCGCGCTGCCCGACGGACGGACACGCGCCCTGACCTTCCGCTTCGACGGGCACCCGGACAGCGAGACCTGCCGCACGCTACTGTGCCTGTGGCAGGAGGAGGAACGCGGACGTCTGGCCGTGCGCGACGCCATCGGGCTGGACGCGATCGACGCCTATCTGGACGATCCGACCGAGAGCCGGCTGATCATGTCGATGAAGACCTACCTCGCGCAGGGATCGTTTCGTGAAACACGCCTGCTGGGCCGCACGATGACGCTTCAGGCCATCATCGCGCGTTTCCTGTCGACGCTGATGCGCACCTGCGACCTCGACCCCGCGCGGGCGACCGTGACCGTGGGGCGGCCGGTGCGCTTCGCCGGGGAACTGGCCGACGACGAACTGGGCGTCACCCGCCTGCGCGAGAGCTTTCTCCAGGCCGGTTTCCACGACATTCGCCTAGCCCTGGAGCCCGAGGGGGCCGGCTGGCGGTTCATGCAGCGGCTGGATCGCCCCGCCACGATTCTGGTGGGCGACTTTGGCGGCGGCACCAGCGATTTTTCGGTCATGCGGTTCGATCCGGATGCGCCGGTGCGCGCCCGCACGCTGGGCCATGCCGGTGTGGGCATCGCGGGCGACCAGTTCGATTTTCGCATAATCGACGCGGTCGTGTCTCCGGCGCTGGGCCGCGACACCACGTACCGGATCATGGGGGGCGAGCCATTGCCGGTACCCGCGGAATGGTATGCGGGTCTGTCCCGCTGGCACCGGCTGTCGCTGATGCGCACGCCGCAGGTCCTGCGCTCGATCCACGATGTCGCGAAAACGGCGTCCGAGCCGGACAAGATTCGTAATCTCGCCCATCTGATCGAAGACCAGCAGGGCCAGGCCCTCTATCGGGCCGTGGGTGCCGCAAAAAGCGCCCTGTCCTCGCAGGAGGAGACGGTGCTGCGCTTCTCCCACCGCGGTCTGCTCATCGAGCAGACCGTCACGCGTCATGCCTTCGAACAGTGGATCGCCCCCGATCTCGTCCGTCTGGACGACGCCGTCAGCGATGTTCTCGACCGCGCGGGACTTGGTCCGGACGCGATCGACCGGGTCTTCCTGACCGGCGGCACGTCGTTCGTCCCGGCCGTGCGAGGGCTGTTCGACCGCCGTTTCGGCGCCCACAAGGTCGATACGGGTTCGGAATTCGTCTCGGTGGGCGAAGGGCTTGCCCTGATGGAGCACGCGGCTACCGTGTCCGCCTAGGCAATCCCATGTCCCCGTCGTGCGGCGGCCCGGGCGCGGCCGGTAATCTGCCACCGGGCACGCCGTATTAGGTTGCCAAGCCGCGCCAGCACGCACAGGATACGGACGCGCGACCCACAGCGCCAATACGTGACTGAAACAGCGAGACTTTACAGTGAACGGCCGTCACCAAGACACCCTCAGCAGCGCCGCCGAAACCTTGGGCGGCGGCTCGTTCGAAACGCCGGTTCCCCAGATTCTGGCGGGCGTGCAATACGTGAAGACCGTCAGCTTCGCCGTGCACGATTCTCCCGGCATTCTGGGACGCCTTCCGGCGCAGCCGCACATCGCACTCGGCCTGGACGTGACCGCCCAGCAACTCGGCGATCATCAGCCCAACTTCGAGGTCGCACTGCGGATGCGGGTGCAGAGCCTGATGGCAGCCCCCACGGCCGAAACTCCCGAACCGGCGACCATCTATCAGGCCGATATTCTCTATGCCGGGATGTTCACGCTGCAGAACGCGACGCCTGAGACGTTCGAGCCGATGCTGCTGATCGAGGCGCCGCGCCTGATCTTTCCGGCCGCGCGCAATTACCTCGCCGATCTCACGCGGGAGGCGGGCCTGCCGCCCACCCTTCTTCAACCCGTGGACTTCCGCGCCCTCTGGCGCCAGCGCCGCGCAGAGCCTTAAAGAACGACCTTCTCCCGGCGTCTGCCGGGGCAGCCTTACGCACGAGGGACGCCTTGTCAGAGCCGACCGAACGACCTTCCCCCGCCGCCGTCGACCACGAGCCACGCTGGGCCACGTTCGACGCGGTGTGGTACGTCGCGACCTATGGCGACGCGATGGAGGATCCGGCCGAAGATCCGGCCCTGTTCTACCAGCGCCGGGGCGTCCTGATCGGCCACGCGCCCAATCCGTTTTTCGACGAACGCGGCTACCTCGCGCAGTATGCCGATGTCGCCGAGGCGGTGGCGCACGCGTTCTTCGAATCCGGCTTCCAGCATTACCGCGAAGTCGGCTTTCCCTCCCGCGCCCCGCACTGGCTGTTTTCCGAGCACACTTATATCGCCAATAATCGCGACCTCGGCCAACACGTGTTCCAGGCTGACGGGTTCGTTAACGGCTACGACCACTACCTGTCCCGGGGCGATCTGGATTTTCGCTCCGGAAGCCTATTTTTCGACCCGCAACTGTTTCGCGACCAGAGCCGTCTGGCCGAACAGCCTCTCGCGGCAGACCGGGGCTGCTTCGAGCAGTTCGTCTCCTCCACCGGACCGCTAAGCGATGTGCGCACATCGCTGTATTTCGATCCCGACTGGTATCTGCGAACCTACCCCGATGTGTCGGAGGCCATCCGCACCGGCGCTGTCCGCTGCGCGCTGCATCATTACCTGACCAACGACACACCCTTAGCGTTCAATCCCGGCCCCCTGTTCGACGAAACCCTGTATGCGCAGCGCAACCCCGACATCGCCGCGATCGTCGATCAGGGTGGGTACCGCAACGGATTCGACCATTTTCTGCGTTACGGCTGCTTCGAGCTGCGGTCCGGGACGGATGCGTTTGATCTGCGTGCCTATGCCGCCCGGCCCGACGTCGCGCACGCCCTGGCAAGCGGACAGGCCCGCGACGCCTTTGCCCACAAAAGTGCCTCCCTGCTGCGCGCGTCACCACCGTCCCCGGAACTGGCTGCCGCCATCCCGGCCCAGTATGAAACGCTGATCCAGCGACGCGCGACGTCCCTCGTCCCGCTGGTCGTGCGCTCGCCGCTGTCGTTCGGGAATGCCAATGAGGCACGGGTGGCGGTGGTTGTCGTGGCACGCAACGGCTTCGGCCAGACGCTGGCCACTTTGACCCGCCTGCGTGAAGCCTGCACGGAGCCGCTCGAGCTGATCGTGGTCGATCGCGGGTCGCGCGACGAGACGCGTCATCTCGAACATTTCGTCCACGGCGCACGTATCCTGCGGCTCTCGCACGATGTCGGGCTGGCCGAAGGGTTCAACGCGGCGCTCGCCGTGGTGCGGGCGCCGGTGTGCCTGTGGATCGAGCCGGGCATGGAGCCCTTGTTCGGCCTGATCGACGCCGTCACCGACGTGTTCGCGGGCGACAGTGCGGTCGGCGCGGTCGCGGGCCGTGTTCTTCAGCCCGACGGCCGCGTGGCCGAAGCTGGCGTCCTGATCGCCCGGGACGCAGGTCTTCACCGTCTTGGCGCCGGGTCGAGCGCGTCGGCGCCGGAGGTCGGCTACAGCCGTCGTGTCGGCTGTGCCACCGCCGGCGCGCTGGCCGTCCGCACACGCGCCCTGCGCGACATCGGCGGGCTGGCGCGAGAGTTTTCGGATTTCGCGCATCTCTCCGCCGATCTGTGCCTGCGTTTGGCCGGGACGGGGTCCCACTGCGTCTACACACCCGACATGCTTCTCGGCGCCCCCACGTTCCTGCCGCCCGAAGCGTCCGATCCCGATGACGGCCGCCTGCGCCTGCGCGCGGCGCACCTGTCGCGCCTGCGCTTTCTGCCCTCCGGTCCGGCGACGGGGCTGCGGGGTGCTTACCGCGAACGATCCACGCTCGTGCTGGTGCCGCGCCTGCCCCGTCAGGTCGTCTATGGCAATGCGCGGCGCCTGTGCGCGATCGTCACGGAACTGGCGTCGCGCGGGCCGGTCACCGTGCTGTCCGCGGAACCGGCGGGTGTCGATCTGATGGTGCTGCGCCGCGCGCTGCCGTCGAATGTCGAAATCCTGCATGACCGCGGGTTGGACGCTTTGGCGCCGTTACTGCGGGCGCGGACCGGTGTCTATGACCACGTTTGGGTGCTCAGCCCGGAACTTCTGGCGCGCGCGGTCCCGGCATTGCGCGAGGCCGCCTCTGCCCTGCCGACGGGGGGCCTCGTTCTCGATGCGCCCGCCCTTGGGACACCGCGCGTGACCGTCGGAACACTGACGCCCGGGGAAGGAGCGTTCAACGCCGCCCTGCGGCAGGAATTCCACGCCGCGTGGTTCGCGCAGGCGCTTGTCGCCGCGACACCGGGCGAGGCGCTCGAGCTGACCTCGGCCGGGCTTGGAACCACGCGCGTCGTGGGGGTGCCGGTCGCGGCCCGAACGGACGTGCCGAGCTGGGCGGAACGGCGCAACATCGTGTGCGCGGGTGTGTTCAACAACCCGCCGAGCCTTGAGCTGAGCGGTCTCGAGTGGCTGCTGCGCCGCGTCCTGCCGGAGGTGTTCGCGGCACTTCCCGACGACACGCGCCTGATCGTAACCGGCCCTGCGGAATATTACATCAGCTTCGCCGCTCTGGTTGCCGACCCGCGCGTCGTGTATCGCGCGGACGAGCCCGATCTGGACACGCTGTATGATCGCGCGCGCGTGTTTGTCTCACCCGCCACTTTTACGACCGAGGTCGCGGCCGAAGCGCTCTCGGCCGCCGCCGCCGGGGTGCCCGTGGTCACAACCGCTCAGGCTGCCTCCCAGCTCGCACTGGGACCGGAGGCCGGGTTCCTGCCCGCCGGCGATGCCGACGCGGCCCTGTTCGCCCACCAGATCGTCTCGGCCTACACCCATGAAGGGTTCTGGACGGAATTGAGCATGGCCGGGCGCCGGACGATACCGCGCCTGCACGGCAGCGCCGTGTTCCGGCAATCGGTGCAGGCCGCCCTGCGTGCGTCGACGGCCGCGACTCTGGACGTCGAATCGGCCTGACGGCCCATCTCGCGCGACCGCTTGCCCTGAGAGGCCGCAGCGCGCAGACTCTTCGGCCTCAACCGCCCGCAGCGGCGGTCTTACGCGTCAGGAGAACCCTCATGTCACCCTCCCCCGGAACACAGCCTGGCACCTTGACCGGGACGCTTGAGCGCGTCGATGCCTCGATCGACGACGCCCTGTCGCGGCTGTTCGCCCTGCTGCGTATTCCCAGCGTGTCCGCGCAGCCCGAACACGCGGCCGATTGCGCGGCCGCCGCGCGCTATCTGCGCGACGAACTCCTGGCCTGCGGCTTTGACGCCAGTATCCGCGACACCCCGGGTCATCCGATGGTCGTCGCACATGATCTGGGCGCGACGACCGGCCCGCATGTCCTGTTCTACGGACATTACGACGTTCAGCCAGTCGATCCGCTCGCCCTGTGGAAGACCGCCCCATTCGAGCCGACCCTGATTACGACCGAATCCGGTCGGGTCGAAATCACCGCACGTGGAGCATCGGACGACAAGGGGCAGGTCATGACCTTCATCGAAGCCTGCCGTGCGCTGCGTGCCCAGACCGGCGCCCTGCCGGTGCGTGTGTCGATCATCCTGGAAGGCGAGGAAGAAAGCGGCAGCGATAACCTGCGGCCGTTCCTCGAACAGCACCGGGAGGAACTCCGCGCCGATATCGCCCTTATCTGCGACACGGGCATGATCGCACCCGACCAGCCCGCGATCACCGGCAGCCTGCGCGGCCTGGTGGGCGAGGAAGTCACGATCGAGGCCGCACGGCGCGACCTGCATTCCGGCCTGTACGGCAACGCCGCCCGCAATCCGATCGAATGTCTCTGCACAATCCTCGGCACCGTGCGCGATGCCGACGGACGCGTGACGCTGCCCGGCTTCTATGACGGGATCGCGGTGCCCCCGGACGGACAGCGCGCCGCGTGGCGGGCGATCGACCCCGACGACAACGGTTTGCTGGGCCCGGTCGGACTGGCCGTCCCGGCGGGCGAGGCCGGCTTTACGGCGCTCGAACAGACCTGGTGCCGGCCGAGCTTTGAAATCAACGGCATCAGCGGCGGGTATGAGGGTGAGGGCTTCAAGACGGTTTTGCCCGCCCGCGCGACGGCCAAGGTGTCGTTCCGGCTGGTGCCCGGCCAGGATCCCGAGCGCATCCGCGCGGCGTTCCGCGCGCATGTGAACGCGGCACTTCCGTCCGACTGCCGGGCGCGGTTCACCCCGCACGGCGGCTCCAAGGGCATCGCGTTGCCGCCTGACGGCCCGTTCATGGACGCCGCGCTGGGCGCGCTGAGCGCGGAGTGGGCGCCCAACCGCGCCGTGGTGATCGGCGGTGGCGGGTCGATCCCTGTCGTCTCCGACCTGCGCGAGGTACTTGGTATGGACACGTTGCTGATCGGGTTCGCACTGGATGACGACCGCATCCATGCGCCGAATGAGAAATACGATCTCGCCAGCTTCCACAAAGGGATTCGTGCCTGGGTCCGCGTGCTCGACGCTCTGGCATCATGATGACCGGGCGGCCGCCGATCGGCCTGACGATGGGCGACCCGGCCGGGATCGGCCCGGAGCTCACCTACGCTGCCTGGCACGCCCTGCGTCAGACGCCCGCAGAGGCCTTCGTGCTGTTCGGTGATCCGGCGTCCCTGCCGAAGGATGCGCCTCACAAGGTCATCGCAACGCCAGATCAGGCTTGGGCGGTCTGGCCGGATGCCATCCCGGTAATGCAGGGCATACGCCTGACGGACCCTGTTCAGCCCGGCGTCGGAAACCCGGCGCACGCACCGGCGATCATCGACAGCATCGCGCGCGCCGTGGCAGCGGCGCAGGCGGGAGCCACAGGTGGCGTTGTCACCAACCCGATCAACAAATACGTCCTGCGCCAGGGCGGTTTCATCTACCCGGGCCACACGGAATTTCTCGCGGACCTCTGCGGCGTTCCGGGGCATGAGGTCATGATGCTGGCCGGCCCTTCGCTGCGCGTGGTGCCGGTCACCATTCACGTCTCGCTGCGCACGGCGCTGGACCAGTTGCGCGTGGACGAGATCGTGCGTGTTGCGCGCACCACCCATCATGCACTGCGCCGGGACTTTGGCCTGCCTTCACCGCGTCTGGCGGTTGCCGGCCTGAACCCGCATGCCGGTGAAGGCGGCCTGATGGGCACGGAGGAAGAGGCGATCATCCTGCCCGCCCTGTCGCGCCTCCGGCAGGACGGGATTGACGTCACGGGGCCCTGGCCGCCCGATACGATGTTCACCCCGACCGCACGAGCGGACTATGATGCCGCGATCTGCATGTATCACGATCAGGCCCTGATTCCACTCAAGACGCTCGATATGGACAACGGCGTCAATGTCACGCTCGGCCTGCCGATCATCCGGACCTCGCCGGATCACGGCACCGCCTTCGACATTGCCGGGCGCGGCATCGCCCGACCGGACAGCCTTATCGCCGCGCTGCGTCTCGCCACGTCCATGACTGCCCATCGGAGCCCGCCATGAACCTGCCCTCCCACACACCCCTGCCCCGTCTGGGCGTCAATATCGACCATGTCGCGACCGTGCGAAATGCGCGCGGGGGCGAGCACCCGGACCCGGTCGAGGCCGCGCTTCTGGCCGTCCGCTCCGGGGCGGATGGCGTCACCCTGCATCTGCGCGAAGACCGACGCCACATCCGCGATGCGGACGTGCAGCGCATGGTCACGGCCCTGACCGCGCCGATCAACCTCGAAATGGCCGCGACGCAGGAAATGGTCGCCATCGCCCTGCGGCACACACCGCACGCATGCTGCATCGTGCCCGAACGGCGCGCCGAAGTGACGACCGAAGGCGGGCTGGATGTGCTTGGCCTGTCCGCGACGCTGCCGCAACAGGTGCGTACACTGGCCGACGCCGGTATTCGGGTTTCGTTGTTCATCGACCCCGAACCGGCGCAGATCATCGCCTCTGCCGAAGCGGGCGCGGCTGTCGTCGAACTGCACACCGGCGCCTATGCCGAAGGACGTGACGGCGAACTGGCACGGCTCGCCGAGGGCGCCGTTCTGGCGGCGTCCCTGGGGCTGGAGGTGCACGCCGGTCATGGGCTGACGTTCGACAATGTGCGTCCGATCGCTGCACTGGCCGACGTGGCCGAACTCAATATCGGGCATTTCCTGATTGGACAGGCGATTTTCGATGGCCTGCCCGCCGTCATCACCCGCATGAAGGCCGAGATCGCCGCCGCCCGCGTGTGATCGACTGGCGCGGGGCGGCGGCCCGGCCGGTCAGTGCGCCGTCGCTGCGACCGCTGCCGCCGGGGCGCCGGCCGCCGCATCGCCTTTGAGCGGCAGGTTGTATACGGAGTTGGCCGACTGTGCCGGAATCGCCGGGGAATGGAACGCGGAGACGGGGCCGAACAGGCCCCCTTTCACTTTGGCGGACGTGGATTCAGGCTGCCGCACACATCCCCGCACGACCGACGAGCACACGCCGTCGGTCCCGATCATTTCGTCGTCGTCGCCGGTGTAGTGAACCTCGGTGACCTGATCGTCGACGACACGGACCATCATCTGGCACAGAGCCCCGGTGCCCCCGAAACTCACCGTGGCCAGATTAAGCGGGCTGATCGAGAAACTTCCGGTTGCCGAGGGCTTGTAGCTGTATTGCATCAGCTTGGTGTGCGGGTTCAGCGTCGCCGTTTTTTCGGGAATACCGGCGCAGGCCTGAAGGTCGTTTACGCTCATGCCGATCATCGAGAACTGCGCATGATGGGCGACGCGTGAATCCTGATAGCCACATCCGGATAGAACGACACAGACCATGCCCGAGAGGGCAATACGGCGTACGCGAAAACTCATTTTATCTCCTGTCGTCAGACACGACGAACCGATCACATATCACGACGAGGCAACAGCCCGTATCGCAATCCGCCGCAGTCTTTCAATCACGCCGACGTTACTCACATCGACAGGGGCGGTTCCATTCCGATTCTGGACGGGCACGTATGCAGCCAGCCGCGCGAGCCGCCCGCGATGCCAGTCGATACACTGCGATACCCACTGTCCGGTTCGGTTAATTTGACCGTCCATTCAACGGCCACCATGCTGCCGAAAAGACATATCCCACCATAAATCGTCATATTACGGCGCGTTGCTTCAATTACATGTCGCTTTCGCAATGGATTTGCAACGATCCACCTATCGACAATCAAACGGTCAAAGCGAAACGGCGTCGCAGCAGGTGAACGGATTGAATGCCTGTTCAACAGCCGGGAGCGCGCAACCCCAAGAGCCATCGGGCTGAGAGGGATACGATCATGCGTCTTGTGCTGTTCCGCCTTATGGCAACCGCCAGCACCCTGTCTCTCCTGACCGGCGGTGCGGCAGCTGCCACGATCAGGCATCATACGCCACCGCGAAAAACCACGGGTGCGCCGGCAACGCGGCCGCCCCCGACCGCCGAGACCGTTGCGGTCACCGGGTTGCATGTCTCCCACGGGTCTGTACGGCAGATGACGCAGGCCAGTATGGAACAATTCGTTGCCGGGACGAGCCCGATGAAAATGCTTGGCCAGATGCCCGGCATCAACTTCGTCTCCGACGACCCTCTCGGTAATGATTCGTGGGGTTCCAGCCTTTACCTGCGCGGTTTTTCCCAATCGCAGATCGGCATGACGCTGGATGGCGTGCCACTCGGCTCTCAGGAATACTACACGTATAATGGACAGAGTTCGAGTTTTGCGATTGCGCCCGACAATATCGCGTACATGTCGGTGTCCGAAGGCGCGGGTGCCGTCGATATGCCGGCCACGACCGCGCTGGGCGGCGGGATCCAGATGTTCTCCTCCGATCCGAAGGAAAAGGCCGGTGCGAAGATCTCCCAGATGTTCGGCAGCAACGACTCTTTTCGCACCTTCGTGCGTCTGGACAGCGGAAAGCTGACGCCCAGCGGGACACGCTTTTACGTCTCATACGCGCGCTCGGACGGGATGAAATGGAAGGGCGATGGCGAGCAGTTCGGTCAGATGGTAAACGCAAAAGTTCTTCAACCGATCGGACATTCCAGCAAGTTGAGCGCCTTCTTTACCTGGAACGATGCAACGCAGTTCAACTACGCCGACCAGTCGCTCGCGATGATCCATGCGCTGGGCTATCACCAGGATTATTACTTTCCGAACTATGCCAAGGCGTATAATGCCGCCAACGGCCAATTCGATTCCGGCCTTGCCGGCTTCGACGATGCGATCGACGTCTCGTATTATGAGGGCGTCACGCATGTCAGCGACTATCTCGGTGGTCTGAACCTCGATCTCGCCCTGACGGACCGTCTCAATTGGACCAGCGTGGTGTACGGGCAGTCGGAACATCACTATGGCACATGGACCAGTCCCTACACCGCTTCACCCAACGGCGCGCCGCTGTCCGACCAGATTATCTTCGCGCAGAACCAGCGTTACGGCTTCACCTCGGCCCTGCGTTACGACATTGCGCACAATTCGATCGAGGGCGGCGTGTGGTATGAAAACAATCACTACACGATCAACGAATTTCAGTACGCAGAGCCGGTGCTCGGCGAAGGCGCCCCCATCGATCCCATGAGCGGGAATTTCGGAACGCCGTTTCAGCAGAACTGGGGCATGGGCTACAACACCAATACGTTTCAGTTTCACCTTCAGGATACATACCGTCCGTTGCCGACCTTGACGCTGCGCGCGGGCTTCCGCTCTCTGCTGGTCACAACGGCCGGGGGTACGACCTATAATAATATCGATTACAACGGGCAGGCCGAATTGCCGAACGGAAGTCTGACGTCGTCGGCCGCCGCGCTGCCCCATTTCAATATCGAGTGGCGTCTCCTGCCGCATCACGAAGTGTATGTCGATATCGCCAAGAACATGCGCGCGTATAGTTACGGCGGGTATCAGCTTGGAACGGCATGGGGCGTGTCGAACCAGGAAACATTCCGGCAGTTGCAGAAAACCATCAAGCCCGAAACCGACTGGGTTTATGCGATCGGCTATCGCTACACCACGCCCCGGGTGGTGGGCTCGCTCAACCTCTATCACGCCGACTTCAGCAATCGCCTGCAGTCACTTGCCGCCGGAACGATCATCCAGCCTGTCACGACGGTGCTCAATGTCGGCAGCGTCAGCATGTATGGCGCGGACATCTCGCTGACGGTGCGGCCATTTCATGGACTCAGCCTGACCAACAGTTTCAGCTACAACCACTCTGTCTATGGCAATAATATCAACAGCCAGGGCACCGTGTATGACCTGAAGGGGAAATACGTCGTCAATTATCCCCAGTTCATGTTCAAATCGAACGTGACGTATCAATTCCATCAGGCTGAGGTTCACTTCGACGCGAATTACATCTCACGCCGCTATTTCAGCTACACCAACGACACGTCCGTGCCCGGATTCTGGATGACCAGCCTTGGCGCGCGCTACCGGTTCGGCGACCACGGTGTCCTGCACAACCTGACGTTCGACTTCAATATCTATAACCTGATCAATACCAGCTATATTTCGCAAATGGGCGAAAACGGAAACCCGATGTCGGGCGATTATCAGTCCCTTCTGGCCGGCGCGCCGCGCCAGTATTTCGGCACGATCAGCGCGGAGTTCTGACCGGGCGCGCTCAGCCTCCTTGCCCCGCGCGCCTCTGCGCGGGGCACACCGGTTCAGCGAACGCTAAAATGGAAGCTGGTGGTATAATCGAAGGTCTCGCCCGGACGAAGTGTCGTGGTGGGGAACGAAGGATGGTTGGGTGAGTCGGGATAGTGCTCGGCCTCGAACGCCACGGCGTCCGTCTGTCGGTAGGCCTTGTGCCCCTTGCCCGCATAGGCACCATCCAGCGAATTCGACGTGTAGACCTGCACACCGGGTTGCGAGGTCAGCACCTCCATGACCCGTCCTGTATGCGGATCGTAAACCCGCGCGGCCAGACGCGGCACCTGACCCGAGGGGCCGTTGACGACCCAGTTCTGGTCGTAACCGCGCGCGAACATGATCTGCTGGTTGTCGTCGCGCAGATGCGTGCCGATGGGCATGGCCTTGCGGAAATCAAACGGCGTCCCGTCGACAGGCACGCTCTCGCCCGTGGGGATCGAGGTCGCATCGGTGGGCGTGTAACGATCGGCGTTGACCTCCAGAACCTCATCGGCAATGGACCCCGACCCCTCGCCGCCCAGGTTGAAATAACTGTGGTTGGTCAGGTTCAGAACCGTGGGGGCATCCGTCGTGGCCTGATAGTGCAGTTGCAACGCGTTGTCGTCGGTCAGGGTGTAGGTCACGTGCACCGTCAGCGCGCCCGGGAACCCCTGATCGCCCGCCGGACTGACCAGGGTCAGCGTCGCACCGGCCGTGTGCCGGGTCACAGGCGTTGGCGTCACGGTCCACACCTGCTTGTCGAAGCCCCGCGTGCCACCGTGCAGGGCATTGGGCGGTGCCGTCACCGGTACATGATAGGTCTTGCCATCGAGCGTGAACGTACCCTTGGCGATGCGATTGGCATACCGCCCGATCAGCGCGCCAAAGAACAGGCCACCCTTGGCGGAATCGACCGTGTATCCCTTCAAGTCGTCAAAGCCCAGCACGACGTCGCCGGGTCGCCCCGTCCGGTCAGGCACCTCGATCGACTGGATGACGCCCCCATACGACAGGAAACGCACCGTCATGCCGGAGGTGTTGTGCAGTGTGTAGATTGCAACCGGCTTGCCGTCGGGCGTCGTCCCGAACGGCCGGGACTGGAGTGTCACGCTGGGCGCGGCGGCACGCCCGGCATCAGGGGTACCGGTCGCAAGTGCCGTCCCGGCGAGAAAGAACAGAGTTGAGCGGGCGAAGCGAAAACGCATGGGGGATTATCCGGGTGTGCTGGCGACGCGTCATGACACGGCGCCGTTTATGGATCGATCCAGTCTGTAGTTGGCGGTGACAGGCCGGTCAACGCGGACGCCCCGTCGATCGTCCGGACAATGGGGAAAATCCGCGATCAGATCTCGGACGTAGGCCATGGCGTATGATCGCGCGACGCATCACGTTATCGTGACGGCCAACGCACCTCCGCCGCCGTTGCCTTGCCCCTCGGGGCTCGCCTGCCTGCGCGCGGTCAGCACGGCTGACGCGCCAGGGCGTTCGGCTGCGCGTCTCTCGACCGAACGTGACTGGTCTTTCGGCAGCACTGCCATAGCTTGGCGGGCATCAGACGGCGGACGGGCCGCCTCGCCTGTCGCGTGCCATACCTCGATGAAACACCCATTCCCCCTGAAGGAAATCGCGCGTCAGGCCGGTGTCGGCCTCGCGACCGTCGATCGCGTGCTCCACGCCCGGGCCGGGGTTCAGGATGCCATGGCGCAGCGCGTCCGGCAGGCGATCGCCGAACTTACACGGCAGCGCCTTCAGGCCGCGCCCGGCGGCAGCGTCCTGGTGATCGATCTGGTGATTGACGCGCCGCAACGCTTTTCGCGCGCGGTGCAACTGGCTCTTGAGGGCGAACTGCCGTCCGCGCTGCCATCGGCCTTCCGTATCCGGTTTCACATCACCGAAACAGCCCGCCCGGAGGACATAGCCCTCACGCTCGCGCGGGTTCGCAAACGCGGCAGTCACGGCGTTCTGCTCAAGGCCCCCGATCACCCCGTGATCCGCGACGAACTATCGTCGTGCGCCAAGGTGCACCTGCCGGTCATTACGCTAGCGACCGATCTGCCCGACACGCCGCGTCTTGCCTATATCGGACTGGATAACGAGTCCGCCGGGGGCATGGCGGCGTGGCTTGTCGCCCAGAGCCTGAACGGGCGCCCGTCTGCCGCCGGAGCCAAGGCGCTGGTGGTGCTGTCGAGCCGGTCCTTTTACGGCGAGGAACAGCGCGAGAGCGGCTTCCGCCAGACACTTGCCCGGCTCGCACCCTCCGTCGGCCTTGTCTGCGTCAGCGAGGGACGCGGCATCGATTACCATACCACCGCGCCGGTGCAGATGGCCCTCGATCAGCACCCGGACATATCGGCCGTGTACTCGATCGGCGGCGGCAATCGGGCCATTCTCGCGTGTCTTGAACAGGCGAAACGTCCGGTCGCGGTCTTCGTCGGCCATGATCTTGACCGGGACAATCGTGCGCTGCTGGCCCAAGGGCGCCTCAGCGCGGTCATCCACCATGATCTCCGGCAGGACATGCGCGTGGCACTCAGACTGTTTCTGCACACGCGCCACGCGACACCGCGTCGTCATGTGCAGGCTCTGGCGGCGGCGTCCCTCATCACGCGCTACAACATTCCGCCTGACCACGACGCGATGTGACGAGACCTTGTTCGGTCACAGCTTTTCGGATGGAACCGGCGCAACGTCATAGCCACCATGCACCGACTGGTCGTAATCGACCACCGAACCGGTCATCAGGCCGGACTGCTCGCCGGCCAGAAACACCACCGCGCGGGCGACATCCTCGGGCGACAGAAGGCGGCCGAATGGCAGCGCCTGACCCGCGCGCTCCTGCCATCCGTCGGTCGCGCCGTGAAAGCGTCGCATGATCTGGTCTTCGCCGTCCGATGCCATCCAGCCGGGACTGATCGCATTGACGCGAATGCGATTGCGCATGACCGAGAAAGCAACATTGCGCGTCAGGGTCGCCAGCGCACCTTTCGAGGCGCTGTAGGCAGCGAGAAAACTCTGCCCCGCGACCGCCGACATGGAGCACACGTTGACGATCGTGCCGCGTCGGTCGTCACGTTTCATAAGCCGTATCGCGTCCTGCATCAGGAAGAACGGCGCGCGTACATTCACCGCGAAGATGCGGTCGAACAGGTCTGGCGAGGTGTCAAGGATTGAGCCGCGATCAGTCAAGGCCGCGGAATTCACCAGGCAATCCACCCGGCCATACCGCTCATCGGTTGCAGCGATAATGTGACGGCACGCCGCGACATCGCCAAGGTCGGCCGCAACGAACGTGACGTCGCATCCCGTCGCCGTCCGGATGCGCGCCGCCTGTGCCTGACCCTTGTCCCGGTCGCGCCCGCAGATCACCAGACCGGACGCAGCTTCGCGCGCCATTTCGAGCGCTATGGCCGCGCCGAGCCCCTGCGTCCCGCCGGTGATGACGGCAACCTTGTCCCGCATGGACTCCATAAGCCGGTCCTCCCTGTCCGCATCGCGGATCGTCGTCCACGACGGCGTTGTCTTGTTCTTTTGTCAGGCTGCGCGAACCGCCTGCCGGTCCGCCAGCATGCCGGCAAACCCGGCCTCGTCCCGCCCCGCCTGCAGCGCCTGGCGCATCAGGTCCTGCTGCGATTGTGGGGCCAGACCGCTTACGGGCGGATCACGGTCCAGATTGGTGGGAAAAGCGTACCCTTCCGCACTGGCCGCGATGACGCGATCGATGTCATCGCGTTGCATCCGGCCTGTCTTCAGGAGGTCGAGCAGGACCGGGTAGACCGCCTCGGCCATGGCGATGCGATCGACGCTCTCCATCGCACGCCCGTAGGGAGACGAGACCTGCAGAAGATTGGCGCAACGACGGATCGATATCGATCGATTGTGACCCGCTGCGTGCAGAAGGGCGGGATTAAAAAACACCGCGTCCCCCTTGGCCAGAGGCAGCTGGGTGCAGTGCTCCATGAACCACGTTCGGATGTCCGCCGACTGTGCGGCGAGATATCCGGCGGGATAGAGCTGCGTGAATGGCATGTAGAGTGTGGGTCCGCTTTCCAGTGGCATGTCGCAATGCGCCACCGCCCCCTGCAGCGTGAGCATCGGCGAGAACAGGTGCACATGCGCGGGGTAGCGCGCGACCACGTCGGCTGTCTGAAAGCCGAGATGGTAGTCGCGATGCGGCGTCTGCGCCGCGCCACCGGGATTGACCACGTTGACCTGCGACGTCACCTGATAGCCTTCGCCCAGCCATGCCTCGCTGATCAATGCGATCATGTCGTTGGCATAATAGGCGGCGAACACGGCGGGATCGGCGATGCACAGCTTCTGAAGCGCGTTCCATATCCGATCGTTGGCACCGGCCTTGGCAAAGTGATCGGCACCCTGCGAGCCTGCGCGATGCTGGTCCGCGATGATCTCATCGAACACGGCCGTGGCGCGATCGACCGTCTCCGCATCTTCGAACGCGCCTTGCAGGACGACGATACCGGGCCCGTCCTTCAGAACGGCCACCCATTCGGCCATGATTTCCCGCCGAGCGCCGTACGCCAGCGCATGGCGTAGCGACCGGCAGTCGTAGACCGGCACCTGATCCTCTTCGATGCGTGTCGCGTAGGGGTAGGAGTCCGGCTCGACCACGCGCGATGCCAGATGTTCGAGATCGGCCAGCCGGCAGCTTTCGACAGAAAACCAGTTGCGCTCGGCGCGCTCGGTCGCCACTCGATTATTGTTGTTCATTGGGGTGCTCCCTGCCGTGCATGATGCATGACCGGGACAGACTGGCCGAAACCTGCCGGGCGTCGAAAGACGACAAAGCCATCAGAAAACCATCAGCGGTCGCGCCGCTCGGCAGGGGACACGTGCGCCTTTCCGTCGGAGATAGCCTTCGCCCCGAGGATGCGTCCGGTCAGCCGCGCGTACGGGCAGGTAACGCGTGTCGCGGTCCGGAACCGATAGAGCGACTATGCCGACGTCATGTCGTCGTCTCATGCCCGGTCAGCGGTGGCGCCGTCCGACAACCATACAGGCACCTGACCTGGCGTTGACCTGACGGAACACGCCCGGGTGGCGGGGGCGCATCGTGGCACAGGGGCTCGACGTCGGGCCATGCGCTTCGTAATCAGGATGTCCGACAACGGAGCCTGAGGCCATGCCCACACGCCGCACCCTGCTCGCCGGAGCCGCCACGGCACTGACCGGCGTCACCCGTCCCGCCCGCGCGGAACCAGCACCGCTGTCGTTCACGTTGAACTGGTTCGCGCAAGCTGAATATGGCGGTTTCTATCAGGCGCTGGCGGACGGGCTGTATGAACAGGCCGGGGTGAACGTCACGATCGCACAGGGCGGCCCGCAGCTGAACAGCATGCAGCTGCTGCTGGCCGGACGCACCGACCTGATCCTGGGCGGGTGCGAACAGGCGCTTCTGGCGGCCGGACACGGATTGCCCGTCACGGCGATCGCAACGACCACCCAGACCTACCTCGCCGGTCTGATGACCCATCCCGATATCCACGACCCGCACGACCTGCGGGGCCATCCGATCCTGATCGGCACGGAATCGCGCAGCACCTTCTGGCCGTGGCTGATGCGCACCTATGGCTACGCCCCTTCACAGGCGGGGGTGGATACGTCCAACCTTCAGCCCTTCGCGCTCAACCCGCGCGCCGCGTTGCAGACACTGGTGACGTCGGAGCCCTATGCGGCCAAGAAACAGGGGCTCGCCTTCAACTATTTCCTGCTGGCCGATCTCGGTTACCCGGCCTACGGCAACATGATCCTGGCCAGCCAGCGCATCGTGACCGAGCGGCGCGACGCGGTCGCCGCTTTCCTCCGCGCCACCGGCGAAGGATGGCAGCGCTACGTGTGGGGCGACGGACGGCGCGGCGATTCCGCCATACTGGCGGCCAACCCATCCATGACGCAGGGCCAGATCGATTTCTCGCGCGAGACGCTGCGTCGCATCAAGGCGTTCGGCCCGTCGGGAAGCGTTCTGGGCGGTATGACCGAAGACCGATGGACGACGATCCACGAGACCCTTGTTTCGTCCGGGGCCATGGCCGACACGCCGGATTGGAAAAAGGCCTACACGATGGCGTTCCAGTCCGCCCTCGTCGCACGCGTGCCCTGACGGCATCATCATGGAACCCGAAGCCTACCGCACCATGGCCCGGCTGGAGGCGCGCCACTGGTGGTTTGTCGGACGGCGCGCGATTCTGGCCGATGTCATCGCCCGACATGTTCCCGGCGCGGGCGACCGGCCGCTGGACATCGTCGAGCTGGGGGCCGGAACCGGCGGCAACCAGGCGTTTCTGGCACGATTCGGCCCTTACACCGGACTGGAGCCCGATCCCTACGCACGCTCGGTCGCAGGCCCCTCCGTGCGCGAAGGCGCCCTGCCCGACGCGATCCCGTTTCCGACCGCCTCGGCCGATCTGGTGGCGATGTTCGACGTTCTCGAGCATCTCGATGACGACGTGGGCAGCCTGCGGGCCGCGGCAGGGCTGCTTCGCCCTGACGGACGGCTGGTGTTGAGTGTGCCCGCGTTCCAGTGGCTATGGTCCGATCACGACCGGCACCATCACCACCGTCGGCGCTATGGCCGCCGGCAACTGGTCGATGTCGCCCGCCGCGCCGGTCTTCAAGTCACATGGATGTCGTCGTTCAACACCGTCCTGTTTCCGTTGGCCGCCGGGGTCCGGCTTGCGCGCCGCCTGACGCGGGCGTCCGGACACGACGACGCGATGCCACCCCCGGTCCTCAATGCCGTCCTGACCCGACTGTTCGCCGGCGAGCGCCACATACTCCCCGTCGTTCCGTTTCCGGTCGGTCTTTCGATCGTCGCCGTCTTGTCAGCGCGGCCAGATGTTGCATTGTCAGGGCATTCGCGGGTCAACATACGGTGAACTTCAGGCCACCCTGCCCGTTTTGGGTCCCGAACGATGGAAACGACCGCGCCTGAGGGGTGCCCGCATGGCGAAGAACAAACAAGAACGAGGAACACTTCCTGCATGAATGCGATTGATTCGACCCCGGGCAGTTCGGCCCTCTCAGGCACAGCCCTGGTGAACTTCATCGCCGGTATCGCCGCGACCGGTGGCCTTCTCTTCGGTTATGACACGGGCATCATCTCCGCGGCCCTGCTGCAGATCACGCGCGAGTTCTCGCTCGGCACCATGGGCCAGCAGATCGTGACGTCGGCCATCATCGCCGGCGCGTTCGTTGGATGCATCTCCGCCGCCCCCCTGTCCGACTGGAAAGGGCGGCGGCGCATGATCATTCTCGCCGCCGCGATCTTCCTGACCGGCACGGCCATCGCCGCCTTGGCCCATTCGGTCGTGGTGCTGACACTTGCCCGGTTCATCCTCGGGCTGGCCGTCGGGGCGTCCTCACAGATCGTGCCGATCTATATTGCCGAGGTCGCGCCGTCGTCGCGCCGGGGGCGGCTGGTGGTGCTGTTCCAGCTGGCCGTCGTCAGCGGCGTGTTCATCTCGTTCATCGCAGGCTACCTGCTGCGCAACCATTCGTGGCGCGTGATGTTCGGGCTGGGCGCGGTCCCGGCCCTGTTCCTTCTGTTCGGCATGGTCTTCCTGCCCAACAGTCCGCGCTGGGTGGCGATGAAGGGCGACATTCACGGCGCGCGCGAGATCCTGCGCAAGGTCCGCTCGACCCGCCAGGCCGCCGAACGCGAACTGGCCGAGATCATCGACGCGCACGACGTGCAGGCACCGTGGTCCGAGCTGAGGAAGCCCTGGGTTCGCCCCGCGCTGATCGCCTCGGTGGGCGTGGGACTGCTGTGCCAGCTCACCGGCATCAACGCTGTGCTGTATTATGCGCCGACGATCTTCGCCGGGGTCGGGTTTGGTGAAAACTCCGCTCTTCTGACCTCGGTCGCCATCGGTGTCGCCATGATCATCGCGACCGTGTTCGGCAGCTGGGCCGTCGATGTGATCGGTCGTCGCAAGCTCATGCTGTGTATGATCCCCGGAGCGGGTATTTCGCTGGCGCTGCTCGCGGGCATCCTGACGCTCAACAGCAACCCGTCGGGCGCTGCGGGCTGGGTAATGATCGCGGCGGTCGTCGGCTACGCAATCTTCAATGTCGGATCGCTGTCGGTGGCCGTCTGGCTGGTGGGCGCGGAGGTATACCCCCTCTCGTGCCGTGGCAAGGGGATGAGCCTTGTCGCGGCGTCTCACTGGGGCGCGGACCTGGTGATTTCGCTGACGACGCTCTCCTTCGTCGAGGCCATGGGCGCGGCGGGGGCGTTCTGGCTGTTCGCCGCCATCAACATCGCCGCGTTCTTCTTCGTACTTCGCTACGTGCCCGAGACACGCGGCCGGTCGCTCGAGGAGATCGAGGCGAGCCTGCGTAACGGTACCTTCGCCCCCTGATGATCCGGTCGGCGGTCAGCGCACCCGTGTGCCGACCGCCGCATCCCACCGCAGCGGCCTGTCCGCGAGTGGCAGGGGCGCATCATGCGTCGCATCGATGCTGACGCCGAAGGGCCAGCGCGACGGGCAGATCGCGACATAGCGCGCCAGACCGCCCGTCCCTCCCCTGATTTTCGGGAACCCGATCGCCACCAGACAGCCCGTCGCCGCGACCTGATCCAGATGCGCCACCCCCTCGGCCTGGGCATAACCATGGTGCATCAGCCATGCCTCGCCCTCCAGTGTGGGAGTGTCATCGGTATCAAGCGGCTCATGCCCATGAAACAGGATATGCCGCTGTTCGTGCAGGAACCGCAGGGCGGCGAGCGACACGCCGGGAAAGCGTGTCTCGCGCGTCAGCGACGGATCCGGCCACCGCCGCGACCAGTCCGAGCGCACAAACACCACCGAACCGGCGGGGATCGGTCCGTGAGAGGCCTCGAAAGCAACGATATCGGCCACCTGCAACTGATAGCCGTAGTCGCGCGCGACCTGCTGCTGCATCGGGATCACGACGAGCGGGCGTAGCGCATAGGTTGCCGGAATCTCATCGATCCCCGGGTATTCCGGCGCCCAATGAGCGGGCGGGTCCAGCTGTGTCCCCAACTGATCGGTCGGCAACGACAGTGCCGTTGCCTCGAACCCCTGCCGCGCATAGGTGAAAGCCTGCCCGGCGCGCAGCCCCTCCACGCCGTCGCGGGCGGCCACGGCCGGAGCGAAGTGGGGTGTGCCAAACCCCGCCCAGACCGGCATACCCGGCGTGATCGTATGGGTCAGGTCGATATATTTCGCGTCCCGAAGCGCGTGGTCATACACCGGCCAAAGCCCCTGACCTGAGTCCGAGGCGGTCGACGGCGTCTGTGTACATGCGCTCAGCGCCATCAGCAGCGTCGGAACGGCAAGCGACCGTATCATGCGTGGTGTCACGGGTGGGGCCATGCCTGAGGCATCCTCTTTTCTGTGCGTCTACGCAGGTCCGAAACGGCGCCGACCATGAGCGTGACCACACCGCCGCACGCCAGTGCCCACCCCAGTCTGGCATACGGCGGCACGTAGCGAAACCGCACCACCGATGTACCACGCGGGAGCGGGACGCGCTGGAACAGACCGTCCGTGCCGGGCGTCACACGGCGGCCGTTCACCCGGGCCTGCCAGCCCGTCATCATCAGTTCGCGCCGTAGAAGAACGCTTGCGTCACGGCACGTCGCCTCGACGTTGGCGCGGTCGATCATGCGCACCCGGCAGGCATCGCCTGCCTCGAAATACGGGGCAACACGCGGCAGTTCATACGCCACCCCGCGTGGACCGTCGTAGACGACACGCGGCGCATCGGCGCGGAATGCCAGAAGATCGGGCACGGACGCGCCCGCCGCCGTCACACGCTGGTACAGGGACAGCGTGCCGGACGCCCCCGTCAGCCACAGCCGTAGTCGGACCGGCCGTTCCGACGCCGGGACCGCGAAACGGTCCGGCAGCGTGATGGAGATCTGGCCGCCCTCCCCGGTCCCGGCCAGAGATGCCTCTCCCGACCCGCACGTCGCCTCGTCACACAACGCCGCGTGGAGCTGCCCCTCCGTCGCGCCACCCCCGCGACGTAGCGACAACTGCCCCAGCGTCACCGTGGGCAGCGATCCCGGGGGCAGTACGATCTCTGTCACGTGGCCGGTCGGAGACAGATCGAGCATCGGTGTCCCCCCCACCTCGCGCGCGCCAAGCGGTCTGATGCCGGGCACCGGCGCGCCCTTCCATGCCAGGACGAAGCGGACACCAAGTGCCGTCAGCCGCTCCGGGGCGGCCGCCACGACGCGCGTCAGCGAATAATCCCCCGATATGTCGAACGGCAGCGTGCCATTGAACGTGACCTCGTCCAGCACTGGATCGATATCGCGTCGCAGCGCCTCGATCCAGCGCCGCGGTGCGGGGGCGGTGATGTGGTTCAGCGACGGAATGGCGAAATACGCGCCGTAATTCGGTCCGAGTGGTCCCATGGACACCACGCGCTCGCCCGGCCGCAGGCGCGCGTGCAGAAAGGCCACAAGCCCCTGATCGATCGGGTCGGCGGGACGCACACCGAGCAACGGAATGCAGAACAGGACAACCGCATCAACCGCCAGAACGCCGGCACACAGACGCGACCACCCGTTGCCCACGGCCACCATGACCGCGCCCAGGCCGGTGGCGCCCCAGACGATGGCGCCAATGACGAACGCATACCCCCCCGGTTGCGCAAGCACGACGCCCATGGTTGCGCGATCCTGCCAGACGGCGATCGTCGCCAGTACGGCGACAAGCGTGCCGCATGCCACGCACAGGCGCCAGCGCGTCCGTGCCGGCGCTCTGGACACGCCGTCGATCGCGAACGCCGCCAACACGGTCAGGGCACAGAGCACCGCCGGCACGCCATAGCGAAACACCATGGCGTGACCGAACGCCGGCAACAGGTCCAGCAAGCGCGAGACGGGTCGGACATCGCCGATCTTGCACACCATCAGCGCGATGAACGCGACCAGCCAGCGGCTCAGCCTCCGGTCGGGTGTCACCCAGACACCAATAAGCGCCAGTGTCAGAAGGACCACGCCGGCATAGCCGCCAAGCTGGAACCACAGGGAGGTCTGGTCGGCAAAGAAGATCGGGCCGTTGATCGCAGGCATCAGCAGCATCGACCACCCCGATCGCGGTAGGGGCCGATCGATCATGCCGCCGTGCTGCCCAAGGATTGCCTCCGGCAGATAGGCCGCAAACGCCACGAGTTGAGGCGCGGCCAGCGCACAGCCCGCAACACCGCCGATCACCACCCGCCTTACGAAGCCGATACGCGCTGTTGTGTCTTGGGCATCGAACATCCGGACCACCGCCCAGCCGACGGCGAGCAGACCCAGCAGAAACGCCGTTTCCGGAAATCCCGCGAGAAGCAGGCCGCCAACGCCCAGCGCCAGTATGGCGAGCCCGCGCTCACGAGCGTGTTCGATACCCAGAAGGATCAGCGGCAGAAACGGCAGAGGCTGGATCGGAGAATCGGAGGCCCAGGCAAAGGTGCCGTTGAAACCATAGGCCAGAGCACCAGCGAGGCACGCCGGCTGGCTCAGCCGGAGCCGGCGCAGCAGACACAGCATGCTGACGCCGGCCAGCGTCTGCAGAGCGATTTTCAGCCACAACAGCCCGTTGTCGAGACCGAGCAAGAGCACAAACGGCATGAAAAACGCCGCCGGCTGGTACTCACCGGCCAGCGGCATGCCAACCCCGTCATAAGGGTTCCACCAGGGCACCTCGCCGTGCCACCAGTCGCACGCGACCCGTCGCCCGAGCGCCTGAACGGTCGCCCCGGCGTTCCCGTCAATCCAGCCGGGTCGTCCAGGGACAATGCCCGCGTGCCAGTCGGCCCCCGTGAGCCCGAGGCCGGAGATCATCGGCAGCGGGTCAGACGATAGCCCCGTGACCAGTTCGGGCAGATGCACAAGCAGCGGCGCCACCAGCACCAGACACAGGACGGCCCGACGTCTCAGGAAAGGAATGAGGCCACGCACGCCGTGCGCCGTCGTTGTCCGACGGCTTCAGCCGCCCAGAACCTGTCGTTCCCAGTCGGGCAGGTTGTAGTAGTTGCTGATGCGCGCCACCTTTGCGTCCCGGATGTCGAAAAAGGCGCCGGCAGGAAGGACGTAGGTCTGGCCGGACGCGTCCGGCAACCCGTCGTCGGTGGCGAGATACGTACCGTGCACCATGAATTCGGCCGCTGCCCGCGTGCCGTCATCGCTGACCATGACGACGACATCACGAATATCCTCGCGGTAGCACCGGTCCATCCGTTCCAGAAACACGCGAAAGGCGCCCTTTCCGATCTCGCGGCCACCCTGGTTGACGTCATGTACCACATCGTCGGTCAGAAGCGCCAGGAAGGCCTCCCGGTCACCGGCATTGAAAGTGTGGTAATAGGCCGCAATGAGTTCGCGCGTCGACTCCACGGACATAGTGTTCATATTCCTTTCGGCACAGACGTCTTGTTTACGGAAAACATCAGGGCATTGGCCGGCGGCACGCTGGCTGGCCAGTCGTGTCGGTTGCGAACCCCGCCATTGACCTGCACCTCGGTCAGGCACGCGGGATCGAGCGTCGCAAACACCCAGCCACTCTGATCCAGCGCGCCTTCCACGACCACGCCGTCATCGGCAAAGCCGCGATCGACCGGGCCATACACGCCGGCACACCCGTGATTGTGGTCAAGTGTTGCCAGCCATGGCGCGGCACCCACGGTGGGCGACACCGCAACGAAACACTGATTCTCCAGCGCCCGGGCCTGGGCCGACAAACGCACGCGATTGAAGCCGTGCATCGTATCGGTACAGGTGGGCACCAGAATCAGCCATGCTCCCGCGTCGATCTGCGCGCGTGTTAGCATCGGGAATTCGGAGTCATAGCATATGGCTGTTCCGATCCGGCCCCACGGCGTCACGAACACGCCGGGTGGATTTCCCGCCTGAACGCCCCAGGATTCGCTCTCGAAGCGGGTCATCACGTGCTTGTCCTGAAAAGCTACGGTGCCGTCGGGCGCAATAAGCGGTGCGCGGTTGCGGATGCGGGTGGCCTCGGGGCGAGGGAGCGTGCCCGGCATCAGCCAGACCCGATGGCGTTTTGCAACCGCCACCATTGCGGCGAGGATGTCGTCACTGCGATCGCAGGCGGCGTGCAGTTCGGCCGTCGGATCGGTCTCGTCGGTCAGCGCGGCAACCACCTCCATGCAGGCATATTCCGGCAGCAGCAGCAGGTCCGCCCTCGGTGCCGCCTCAGACACCATGCGATCGAGATGAGCCTCGAAATCCTCAAAGCGCGTGGCGCGCTCCACGTGCCATGCGCCCACGGCCAGACGAAGGGAACGGGACATCAGACGCCAACTCCAGCCAGGGCGTCGGGAAGCACTTCGCCGTGCAGCGTCTTGCTCCAGAAATCAAGAACGTGTGCGGTTTCTCGCGTCTCTCCGACGTCCGTCCAAGAAAAATCACAACTGACGCCCGGAAGCGGGACAAATCCGCGCCTTCTCCAGAACGCCTCAAGGGACGGCGCGTCGAGGGGGCGCGCCGGATGGTTGTCCGCGCGACGCACGGCGCAGAACACGGCGAACGCCGCACCGCTCCGCCGGGCCACGCGTTCACGTTCCTCGAAGAACCGCACACCGATCCCCTGTCCGCGATACTCCGGCAACAGAACGGATTCCGCGAAATAGAAGAACGGGCTCAGATCGATCCCGCGCACCTCGAACGGTGCACGTATCGCGGGGCCCTCATCGGCCAGGGGCAGGCAGGACGACGCCCCGACCACCGCTCCGGACGAGTTGCGTGCGACCACTACGGTCGAGCGTGCCGAGCGGGCATAGACGTCGAGATAAGCGCGTTCGTAGGCTTCATCATCGCCCGCATAGAGGTAAGGCCACTCGCGAAACACGGAAATCCGCAGTCGCGCCAGATCGTCAAGAACCGCGCGAATCTCCCCGCCTGAACAGGTCTCAATCGTTACCATACACGCACTATGGCACCCGGCATTCCCGTCCGCCAGAGCTACCTCAGGTCAGGCTGCCCAGCCCTCTGCGTATGACGCGGCCGCGAAGGATCGGGACACTCCCGCCCCCGCGTTCTGACGGCGTGTTCAGACCACTCCGTCCCGAGCCCGCAGCATCCCGATCACGCGGGCCACGGCCTCGGCGGGTGTGTGCTGCACCTCGATCCACAACGCGGCCTCGTCCTCCCCGGGCTCCTCAAGCGTCGCGAGCTGGCTGGGCAGCAGCGACGGAGGCATGTAGTGCCCCGTCCGATGCGCCAGCCGATCCCGGAGCACGAATTCGGGCACCTTGAGATAGACGAACAGCACATCCGAACCGCCCGATCGCAGCCTGTCCCGATAGCTCCGCTTCAGGGCCGAGCATGTCAGGATGCCGCCGTCCCGTGCATGACCGTCGATCCACGTCCGACATCTGTCGAGCCACGGCCACCGGTCCTCGTCCGTCAGAGGAATCCCCGACGCCATCTTTTCGACATTGGCCGCGGGATGCAGTCGGTCACCCTCTTCATACGGCCAGCCGAGCGTGTTCTGCAGCCCTTCGGCGATCGTCGTCTTGCCGCAGCCCGACACACCCATGATGACCAGAATACGGGGCCGGATCCCTTCGGCGATCGGCAGGGGGGCGGTCATGACCGCACCATCCGGGTCACCCCATCCGCGCCCGCGATCAGAACCTCGGACGTTCGGCCAATGAAAAACCCGCTTTCCACCACGCCAACAACTTCGCGCAGTTCGCGGGCCACGCGCGGAGGATCGTCCATGACACCGAAATTGCTGTCGAGGATGTAGTTACCACCGTCGGTGACGAAAAAACTGCCGGTCCGATCGCGTCGCGGCACCGTCGTCGCGCCCAGAGCCTCGATCTGGTACGCCGTGCGCTCCCACCCGAAGGGCGTGACCTCCACGGGGACGGCCGTCCGGGTGCCCAGATGGTCGACCAGCTTGGACGCGTCCGCGACCACCACGAACCGTTTGGCCGCCGCTGCAACAATCTTTTCCCGGAAAAGAGCCCCCCCCAGCCCCTTGATGAGGTCGAGCGTGCCGCGCTCCACCTCATCAGCGCCGTCGATCGCGAGGTCAATGACCGGATGCGTGGCAAACGTGACCAGTTCGATGCCCAGCGCACGCGCCTGCTCCGCCGACCGCTCTGACGTCGGAATACCGACGAAACGCAGACCCTCGGCCCAGCGCTGACCCAACACCTCGATCATATAAGCGGCCGTGCTGCCGGTACCGAGCCCGACCACCATGCCGTTTTCGACCAGAGCGGCGGCTGCCACCGCCACCGCCTGTTTCTGACGGTCTGCCTGATCCGTCATAACGCCGTTCCCGCTTGCCATGACCGATCTCCGGTCCTTCTTCTTTTTTGTTTGCCCGGGACGTTTGTCCCGGCAGCGGCCTCAGCCGACCACCGCCGGATCGACATACCAGACAAGATCGCCCTCGGTCGTGATGAAACTTGCGGGCTCGTCAGGATCGGCATCCCGCACCCGCGTGAACGCGCCCTGCTTGGCGGCTCCCGTCACCATGAAGACGACATGCCGGCTGGACTGGATCGCCGGATAGGTCAGCGTCAGGCGCGTGTGCGGCGCATCGTCCGGCACGCAGGTCGCGACCCATTTCGTCTCTTCCCGCAAAACCGGCTGACGCGGAAACAGGGACGCGGTGTGGCCATTGTCGCCCAACCCCAGCAGTACAACGTCGAACAAAGGCCGCGACGGGTCAAGTGCATCAGCACCATAGAGCGCCTTCAACGCGGCCTCGTAGGACGCGGCTTCCACCTCGGGCGCACCTTCGGTCTTCATCCGGTGGACATTGGCCGGCGGCATCGGCACGTGCGACAGGAGTGCCGTCGTCACCATGCTGAAATTACTGGCGGGGTCGTCAACGGGCACGAATCGCTCGTCACCGAAGAAAAACTGCGTGTTGGCCCACGGAAACCGGGCCGCGTATGCTGGCTCGGCCATCAGCTCGTAAAGCCGCTTGGGCGTCGATCCACCCGACAGCGCGACGACAAACGGTGCGCCGGTCTTGGCCAGCGCCTTATCCAGCAGCCAGTCGGCAACATGACGGGCGATTGCCTCGCCATTGTCCAGGACGACGACGCGTCCCGTGGTGACGTCCTGGGTCATACAGATTCTCCCAAAATATAACGCTCCACACCGGTCGCGAACCCCTCTTCCTCCGAGGAGGTCGAGACGTACGTTGCCTGCTTCTTCACGTCGTCGATTGCCTGTCCCATCGCGATCGACACGCCACTTTTCCGAAACATGACGACATCGTTGGGTTGATCGCCCAACGTGGCCATCTGCGCGCGACCAATCCCGGTCAGACGCTCCAGGGCCTCGACCACGCCGCCCTTGTTGGCGTCGTGGTGGGTCACGTCGACATAATAGGGCTGCGAGCGGGCCGCCGATGCCACGTCACCAATGGCGTCCTGAAGATCCTTCTCGACCCGGACCATCAGATCGAGATCGTCGCTCACGCCGGTGATTTTCACCACGCTGTCGAGCGCGGCTTCGATATCGGGGCGCACGACGGGCGGAAATTTCACCGTCCATTGCTCCCGCGCGACGTGGGGAGCGTCCGCATCGCCCACGATCCAGTCGTTGCCATTATACACCCACACATCGACCTTGTGCTGGCGCATGATGGCGATCGTGCGACGGGCCACGTCCCTGGACAAAGTCCGGGCCTCGATTTGCGTGAAGTCCGGTTTGACGATCAGGCCGCCGTTGAAACCCGCGATCGGCTGGTCGAGCTTGAGCGGCTCGATCAACATCGCCATGCCTTTCGGCGGTCGGCCGCTGGTCACCGTGAACACAATCCCGCGCTCACGCAGCTTTTCCACGGCCCGTATGGCACGCGGCGTCAGAATTTTCTCTTTCGTGACCAGCGTGCCATCCACGTCCGCCAGAACCAGTCGAATATCCGTTCCGTCAGTGGTCATTGCCAGAACTCCCCTCAGGCACGCGGCGCGCGCGGTAGAACGATCTGTTCCATGGCCCGCGCCCAGCCGTTATGCTCATTACTCGCGGTGACGAAATGCGCGTGCGACTTGACCGTCTCGGGCGCATTGCCCATGGCGATCGCCAGACCTGCGACCTTGAGCATCGGAATGTCGTTACTCATGTCGCCGATGCACGCCACTTCGGAAATATCCAGCCCCAGCCGTGCCGCAAGCGCACACGCCGCGTAGCCCTTGTTGGCATCGGGATGCGTGATGTCGAGGTAATAGTCCGACGAGCGATGCACGCTCGCCTGCCCTTCCAGCATCGCGCCGATCTCGATTTCCATACGCTCCAGCAAGGGATAGTCCGTGGACGAACCCATGATTTTCCCGACCTCGGCGTGATAGTCGTCGAAACTGCGCACAATGGTCGGGCGTGTCTGCACGACGGCCTCTTCCTTGCCCACATAGGCCCCGCCGGCGTTTCTCACCAACCAGTCATGTCCGCGAAACAGCCAGGCGTCGACGCCGTGCACGTCAAGCATGTCCAGCGCCGCCGCGACCGCTTGCGGCTCAAGCGAGAGACGCGACAGGATCGTGCCGTCCGGCGACGTGATCAGGCCGCCGTTCAGACCGGCGCGCGGCGTGTCGATCTCCAGCGGTGCAAGGAACATCTCCATCCCGCGCGGCGCACGCGAACTGACCAGACACAGCGCGATTCCAGCGGCACGCAGATCGCGAGCCGCCTTCAATGCCGCCTCCGTCAACTGCTTGTCCCGCGTCACCAGCGTGCCATCGATGTCAGACACAACCAGCCGTATCGTCTGCGCAGGGGTCCCCCGCTCCGGGTTCACAACGTCATGTTCCATCGTCAGGGCACCAGCCGCAGCCATCGGCGACCCGAACGCGACAGCAATTCATCCGCGTCGCGCGGACCGGCGGTCCCAGCCTCGTAGAAGCAAAGGGGGTCTTCGGCCTTCGCCCAAGCATCGAGCGCCGGCTGGACGACGCGCCAGCCCGCTTCGATGTTGTCGGCACGCTGGAACAACGTTGCATCCCCGATCAGGCAATCGTAAATCAGCGTTTCGTAGCCGGTGGTCGGACCCTCCGTATACCAGTCCGAGTAATCGAACTTCATGCGCACCCCCCCCAGTCGCACCGCCGGTCCGGGTACCTTGGCCGAGAACTGAAGCGTCACGCCTTCGGTCGGCTGGATGTGCAGCACAAGGATATTGGGCGTCAGCTTTTCCACCGGCGTGTCGCGGAACAACGCATAGGGGGCATGCTTGAAGTGGATCGCAATTTCCGTCTTGCGACAGGTCAGGCGCTTACCGGTACGCAGGTAGAACGGCACCCCGGCCCAGCGCCAGTTGTCAATCCGCAGCTTCATGGCAACGAACGTCTCGGTCTGCGACGTCGCGGCGACGTTCATTTCCTGCCGATAACCATTCACCGGCTCGCCGCCGACATTGCCCGGCACATATTGCGCACGCACGATATCTTCGGGGCGCATCGGATGAATAGCTGACAGGACCTTGGATTTTTCATCACGCACGGCATCGGCCTGAAACGACGTCGGCGCTTCCATGGCCGTCATCGCCAGCAGCTGCATGATATGATTGGGCACCATGTCGCGCAGCGCGCCCGTACCCTCGTAAAAGCCACCCCGGCGTTCGACGCCGACCGTCTCGGCGGCCGTGATCTGCACGTGGTCAATGTTCTCGCGGTTCCACAACGGCTCGAAAATACCGTTCGAGAATCGAAGGGCCAGAATGTTCTGCACCGTCTCCTTCCCGAGATAATGATCGATGCGGTAGATCTGGCTCTCTGTCAGCGTTCGCAACAGACGCGCGTTCAGCGTCTTGGCCGAGGCAAGATCGCTGCCAAACGGTTTTTCAATGATGACGCGACGGAACTGACCATCTTCGGTGGTCAAGCCACTCTCGCCCAGCTGGTCGACGATCGTGCCGAAAAAGCGCGACGCGACGGCCAGATAGAAAACCGCGTTGGTCGTCCCGATCTTATCGCCAAGTGCCTTGTAGGTATCGGCTTCTTCGAACGACCCCCGGAGATAGGAGATACGCTCCATCATCCAGTCCCAGACGGTCTCGTTCAGGACGGCCGCGGCCGTGCCGCGTCGGGCCACGAACTCGTCGATGGCGTCGCGGAACTGCGAGCGCAGTCCTTCGGTCGTCATGTCGGCCCAGTCGACAGCGACAATCGAAAACGTCTCGTTCAGCAGGTTGGCACAGGCGAGATTATAAATCGCCGGCAGGAGAAGGCGCTTGGTCAGATCTCCGCCGCCACCAAAAATGACAAATGTGCAGTCCGGCGCACGCCGGAGCCTGGTCTGGTCTTCAGCGCCGCTGGCTATGGCAAAGGAAGACGCGATCAGTCCGTCCATGGTGCCCCTCTCCTCCGGTATGGTCGTGGAGCGCCCCGTCTGCCGGGGCGCTCACATTCTCAGGCGATGCTTATTTCTTCTCGACGTGACCACCGAAGCCGAAGCGCATCGCCGAGAGCACCTTCTCGGCGTAGTTGTTACCGGTGCGCGACCGGAAGCGCGTAAACAGCGAGGCCGTCATGACCGGTACGGGAACCGACTCCTCGATAGCGGCCTCGATCGTCCAGCGCCCTTCGCCCGAATCCGCAACCTGCCCAGAGAACTCGGACAGTTCACCGTTCTTCGCCATGGCATCGGCCGTCAGATCAAGCAGCCACGACGCAACCACGCTGCCGCGACGCCACACTTCGGCGATGTCGGCCATGTTCAGATCGAAGCGCTCGTTCTCGGGCAGCGCCGGCGAGTTCTTCGACTTCATAACGTCGAAACCTTCGGCGAAGGCCTGCATCATGCCGTATTCAATGCCATTGTGAACCATCTTCACGAAATGGCCCGAACCGGCCGGCCCACAATGCAGATAGCCCTCTTCGGCACGCGGATCGAGGCCCGGCTGATCGCGATCGCTCGTGCGCGGCACGTCACCCTTGCCCGGCGCCAGCGCCTTGAGGATCGGATCGATGTGATCGGTGGAATCCTTCGTCCCACCATACATCATGCAGTAACCGCGCTCGAGGCCCCATACGCCACCCGACGTGCCGACATCGATATAGTGGATGCCTTTGTCCATCAGCTGCCGGGCACGACGCAGATCGTCCTTGTAGTAGCTGTTACCACCGTCGATCACGATGTCGTCCTTGGACAACAAGCCGTCGAGTTCCTGCACGCAGGCTTCGGTGATCTCGCCCGCCGGCAGCATCACCCACACGATGCGGCGGCTATCGGTCAGCTTCTTGGTCAGATCCTCGACGCTGCTGGCCTTGATCGCGTTGCCAGCTTCGGCGCGGTCATACACTTTCGTCACTGTCGCCTGATCACGGTCGAACAGCACGACCGTATGACCGTGGCGCGACAGACGGACCGCGATGTTACCCCCCATGCGGCCGAGGCCGATGATGCCGATCTGCATGAAACTCTCTCCTGATACGCGGCGATGCTCGCACGCGCGATACTAAAAAAAGCCTCCCGCCGAAGCGGGAGGTATGGCGTCGGTCAGACTGCTGCGAGGATGGCCTTGGCCAGGGTATCAAGGCCCGTTTTCAGGTCGCCCTTGATATGCACCCGAAGCGCGCGACGTCCCCGCTCGGCGAGAACGTCAAAATCACCACGCGCCTGCGCCGCCTTGACCACGCCGAACGTGTATTTCTCGCCCGGCACGGCAACGTCAGCGATGTCATCGGCCGTGATCTGCAGGAAGACGCCGCTGTTGGGGCCGCCCTTGTAGTCCTGGCCCGTCGAATGCAGGAAACGGGGGCCGAACTGTCCCGCCGTAGCGACCTTCTTCGCGTCGCGGATCTGCGTCTGGAGCGTATGGATCCAGTCGCGCGTCGCCTGATCGCGCTCGATATACGCAAGGATGCCGACATAGTCGCCGGCTTTCACCTTGTCGAAATGCGCCTTCAGGATCGCGGCGGTGTCGCCACCCTTCAGCGTGGACTGATTCGCCGCGTCCGCGAAGAAGGCAAAATTGCCATCGGTGGCAAACGCGCTTTCGGCGGGCAGGCTACCCGTCTGGTTATAAGCATCGGTAAGCTTGCGCGTCTCGATCTTGGACGCCTCGACGTCCGGCTGGTCGAACGGGTCAATCCCGAGGATCGAGCCCGCCACCGCCGTCGCGATCTCCCACTGGAAGAACACCTGGGCGATCTGCTTTTCGTCGCTCAATCCGATCGTCACCACTGGCTGGCCAGCCGCGATCAGCGCCTTGACGTGCGCTTCCTGCTTCGGGCACGGATCGGCGTTGAGACGCAGGTAGGCGAACACGCGGTCGGAACCATAGACCGACGGCTCTCCGGTCTTTTCACCATCGAACGGGATCACACCCTTGCCGATCTTGCCGGTCGACTCCGCCAAAAGCTGTTCCAGCCATGCGCCGACGTCGTAGATCTTGTGCGAGGCGATGATCGTGACCTTGTCACGGCCAAACTTCGTCGCACTGACACCCATGAATGCGCCAAGCTGCACACCCGGATTCAGCGTCGCCGGCACGCTGGCGGCACTCGCCTTCACACCATACTGGGCGGACTCAAGCAGACCTTTGACATCGTAGCCCGCCGCAGCGGCCGGAACGATGCCGAAGTTCGACAGCACCGAATACCGGCCGCCGATCTGCTTCTCGCCGTAAAAGATCTTCCAGAAGCCATCCTGTTTCGCGACCTGCTCCATATGGGAGCCCGGATCGGTTACGGCTACGAAGTGCGATCCGACCTTGTCGCCGACAACCTTCTTCGCGGCCTCGTAGAAATAGGCCTTGAGGATGTTTGGCTCCAGCGTGCCGCCAGACTTGGACGACACAATGAACAGGGTCTTCGACAGGTCAACGGCTTTCTCGTAGCTCACCACCTGCTGAGGATCCGTGCTGTCCAGAACGTGCAGCTTCGGAAAACCGGAGATCTGGCCGAACGTCTCGGAGAACACCTCCGGACCAAGGCTTGATCCGCCCATACCCAACAGAAGAACGTCGGTAAAACCGCGCGCCTTCACCTCGGCCTGGAACGCCTCCAGAGCGCTGAGATCACCGAGACGGTCCTCGACGATATCGAGCCACTTCAGCCACTTGCCCTCGTCCTTGCCGGTCCAGACGGAGGCGTCTTTGGCCCACAGCTTGCGCACCGTGCCTGCCTTGCGCCAGGAGTCCAGCTCAGCCTTGTAGGCCGCTTCAATGTCGGCCGGCAGGTCGACGGTCTGCGAGATCAGCGTGTCACCAAGCAGCGCCGCCTGCTTCGCCGCCACCGAGCCGAGAAGCGCGTCGAACGCATCCTCGAACGACGCACAACCCTCGGTCACCAGCGTCTGCGTGACCCCGGCCAGATCGAGACCCAGGCGCTCGGCCTCGGCCAGAACGGTGCGGGCGGCGTCCACGTCTTTGGTCAGCGTCTCGCTGGCCGTGCCGTGGTCGCGGAACGCGTCAAAGGTCGCCGGCGGAATGGTGTTGACCGTGTCCGCGCCGATCAGTTCGTCGACATACAGCACGTCGCTGTAGGCCTTGTCCTTGGTGCCCGTCGACGCCCACAGCAGGCGCTGAGGCTGCGCGCCGGCGTCGGCCAGCTTTTTCCAGCGCGGGCTGGCGACCACGTCGAGGTAATGCTGATAGGCCACCTTCGCGTTGGCGATCGCAACCTTGCCGCGCAGCGCCTTCAGGGCATCGGCATCCTTGTCACCGGCCGCGACACGCTTGTCGATCGCGCCGTCGATCTTGCCGTCAATGCGGCTGACGAAGAACGATGCGACCGAGGCGATGCCCGACACCGGCTCGCCCTTCGCCAGACGATCTTCCAGACCCGCAATATACGCCTCGAGAACCGCCTTGTAGGCATCAAGCGCGAACAGAAGCGTGACGTTGATGCTCAGACCTTCGGAGATCACGGTGCGGACCGCAGGCGCGCCCTGCTTCGTGCCGGGGATTTTGATCATCAGGTTCTTCGCGCCGACGGCCTTCCACAGGCGACGCGCTTCCTCGACCGTGCCCTCGGTATCAAACGCAAGGTACGGCGATACCTCGAGGCTGACATAGCCGTCGATGCCCTTGGTCGTCTCATACACCGGGTAGAGGACCTTGGTCGCGGCCTTGATATCATCGATGGCGAGCGTCTCGTACAACTCGCCCGGTGACAGGATGCTGCTGGCCAGAAGCGATTTGATCTGGGCATCGTAATCCGTACCGTGACCCATCGCCTTCTCGAAAATGGCCGGATTGGACGTAACGCCTTTCAGGCCGTCTTCATCCACCAGCTTTTTCAGGCTGCCGTTCTCGGTATAGGATCGCTGGATGAAATCGAGCCAGGGCGACTGCCCGTACTGCGCCAGTTGCTGCAGCGGGTTACCGACACCCGAAGCGCCGGTCTTGTGCACGACGTTCATGGTTATGCTCCGTCTTGACTGAAACATCGCGATGCCGGCGGGGTATACCCCGTTCGCGCAACCGCGGAAATTCTGTTGGAAGGTGCCCCGCCATCGTGGGGCGGGGCACCTTCGAAGGCAGCGTCAGGCCTTGGCCAGCTGCGCCTTGGCGGCCTCGATCACGGCCTCGACCGTGAAGCCGAACTTCTTCTGAAGCAGCGCGGCGGGTGCCGATGCGCCATAGCCGTGCATGGCAATCACGGCGCCCTCGTTACCGGCATAACGATCCCAGCCGAACGGCGATGCCTGTTCGACAGCGACACGGGCCTTGACCGACGGCGGCAGGACCTTGTCGCGGTATTCCTTCGGCTGCGCCTCGAACAATTCGAACGACGGGAAGGAGACGACACGCACCTTCACACCCTCGGCAAGAAGCTTTTCATAGGCTTCCACGACAAGGCTGACCTCACTGCCCGACGCCATCAGGATCACGTCCGGCAGGGTGCCGCAGCATGCCAGCGTGTACGCGCCCTTAGCCAGGTTCGACGCCGCCGCATACTTGGACCGGTCGAGAGTCGGCAGGTTCTGGCGGCTCAGCACCAGGGCCGCCGGCATGTCCGTCATCGGGATCAGCGTGCGCCAGGCTTCCGCGACTTCGTTGGCGTCGCCCGGACGAACCGTAACCACGCCCGGCGTGGCACGCAGCTGTGCCAGCTGCTCGATCGGCTGATGCGTCGGACCGTCCTCGCCCACGCCGATCGAGTCGTGCGTGAAGATGTAGAGGACTGGCAGATTCATGATGGCCGACAGGCGGATCGGCGGCTTCATGTAGTCGGAGAAGATCAGGAAGCCCGAGCAGTACGGGCGAATGCCCGACAGCGCGATACCGTTACAGATCGAGCCCATCGCGTGCTCGCGCACACCGAAATGCAGGTTGCGGCCACCGTATGTGCCGTTCCATGCGGGCGGCTGGAAGGAGCCGGCGCCTTGGAACGTCAGGTTGGTCTTGGTCGACGGCGACAAGTCGGCCGAACCACCGATCAGCCACGGGAAGTTCGGCGCGATCGCGTTCAGCACCTCGCCCGAGCTCTGACGCGACGCAACACCCTTGGGGCTTGCCTCGTAGGTCGGAATGGCCTTGTCCCAGCCTTCCGGCAGGGTCACGCTGTCGAGCTGCTCGATCTCGCACGCAAGCTCTGGATACTCTTTCCCGTAGGCGGCGAACTTCTCCTGCCAGGCCTTGGACTCCTTGGCGCCGCGTGCGCCGATACCGGCCTGGAAGTGCTCCAGAACGCCGTCGGGAACATAGAAATCCTGATCTTCCGGCCAGCCATAGGCCTTCTTCGCACCCTTGATCTCGTCCACGCCCAAGGGCTCGCCGTGGGCGTGTGCCGTGCCGGCCTTGTGCGGGGCGCCCCAGCCGATGACGCTGTGCACCAGAATGAAGCTCGGACGGTCCGTGATCGCGCGCGCTTCCTCAAGCTTGGCCTTGAAGTCAGCGACGTCGTTGGCATCGGTGACAACCGACGTGTGCCAGCCGTAGGCCTCGAACCGCTTGGCCACGTCTTCGGTCAGCGCCAGATCGGTCGACCCTTCGATGGAGATCCGGTTCGAATCGTAAATCCATGTCAGGTTGCCCAGCTTGAGGTGGGCGGCGGTCGAGGCCGCCTCGGAAGCGACACCTTCCATCATGTCGCCGTCACCGCAGAGGGTGTACACGTGATAGTCGAACAGGTCGTAGCCCGGCTTATTGTAGCGCTCGGCCAGCCACTTCTGCGCCATCGCCATGCCGACCGAGTTACCGCAACCCTGCCCGAGGGGGCCAGTCGTCGTCTCCACGCCGGCGGTGTGATGGTATTCCGGATGGCCCGGCGTCTTGGAATCGAGCTGACGGAACTGTTTCAGGTCGTCGATCGTCAACGAAGGGGAACTCAGGACCGTGCCGCCCTTCACGTCGCGCACGCCGGTCAGATAGATCATCGAGTAGATCAGCATCGAGGCATGTCCGATGGACAGCACGAAGCGGTCGCGTCCGGGCCAGAGCGGGTTGGCCGGGTCATATTTCAGCACGTCCTGCCACAGCGCGTAGGTGACCGGGGCCAGCGCCATCGCCGTGCCGGGATGACCCGAATTGGCCTTCTGAACGCCGTCCATCGACAGGGTGCGGATCGTATCGATGCAGAGCTTGTCGATACCGACGGCAGCACCGCCTCCCGATCCCTCGGGTGCATGGGTCAATGACGTGAATGGTGAACGCATCAGAATACCGGCCTCCTTGGCTGTAGTGGCCCGTCCACACCGCACCTCGCCATCGCGCCCGGAAAACCGCCAATGAAATCGATCCAATTAGGTCGTGGACCGACAAGGCGAAGCGGGCTGACGGAAGGACTGGAGCGACCCGAACAAGCCGCCGCACATTCTCACGACCTCCCGCAGGCGGCAAGTCGTTGAACGGCGTTGTCAGTTGGGTATTCAACGCCTCTCGTCCGGTTTGTGCCATGGGCTCCTTCATCACGAGTTCTCGACCGTTGCGATTCCGGAACACAGGCGGCAAACCGCGATTTCCGCGCAAGGCTGCCACGAAGGCGCCCTTTTTCCGCGACATGCGCTGTCATTGCATGCTTGCGATGCAGCCACGTGCCGGGCCAAGATGGAGAACCCTTAACGATGACAGTGTCCGACGGCCCTGATCCCGCCGCCCTCGCGGTCCATTACGATGGCAGGCGTTTTTTCAATCCGGCCTCCATGCGCCTCCCGGAGCGACCCGCCGAACCGGAGGCACAGACGCCGTCGCAGCACCGCTCCACCCTCGCCAGGACGCGCGCCATTGTACGCTGGCAGATGCGAGCGCGTCCGCGCTGGCCGGACTGGCTGATCGACCCGATGCCGCAGGGCGATCCGCACGCCCAGCCCGCCGCCGGGCACGTCGACGTCACCTTCATCGGGCACGCGACGTTCCTGCTGAGGGTTGGGCGACGCGGGCGACCGCCCTTCACGATCATCACCGACCCGGTCTTCTCACTGCGCTGCTCCCCGTTCCGGTCCTGGGGGCCACGTCGCCATCGGCCGCCGGGACGTACGTTGGCCGAACTGCCGCCGATCGACCTGATTCTGGTCTCGCACTGTCACTATGACCATCTGGACCTGCCGAGTCTGGGTGCCATTGCCCGTCGGGACGACCCGGCGGTCGTCACACTGACGGGGAACGCGCGCCACATCCGCAAGGCAGGCCTGCGCCGAATCGTTGAGCGCGACTGGTGGGAGAGCATCGCCCTGCACGACCTGATCATAACGGCGACTCCAGCACGACACGGGTCCGCGCGCACGCCATTCGACCGTAACCGGGCCCTGTGGGGCGGGTTTTTCATCGCGCCCGATCGCCACACCCCCCACGCGCCGTCGATCGTCTTCGCCGGCGACTCCGGCCACGGCGCCCACTGGCGCTGGATTCGTGAACGTCTCGGCCAGCCCGACCTGGCCCTCTTGCCGGTGGGTGCCTACGACCCAAGGACATTGATGCGCGCGGTGCATGTAAACCCCGAGGAGGCCGTGGAGGCATTTTCGTCCCTTGCACCGCATCGCGCCGTGCCGATGCATTACGGCACGTTTCAGCTGACGGACGAGCCGATCGGGGAGCCGCTTACACGCCTGCACGCCGCCTGCGTGGCGGCCGGCCACGACCCGGCCCGCTTCGCCCCCCTTCCGCAGGGCACGGTCAGGTCGTTCGGCCGACGGGCGGAGACGGGTGACGCACCATCACGCCTCGACCTCGAGAGCCCCGTCACGGACTGACGCCCCTCGCCCTTCGCGGCAAGGTGCGGTAGGCTGCGCCACCCGTTCCCACCGACAGGAGCCACCCATGACCGACCGCGCGCCGGCCTATAGTCGCGAGCAGATCGAAGCCCTGTTCCTCGACGCCGCACGCGACGGGCAAGTCGACCTTCTCTCGGCGTTTCTCGATGCCGGTCTGTCGCCCGACGTGCGCGATTCACGCGGCTACTGCGCCCTTTTGCTCGCGGCCTACAACGAGCAGCTTGAGGCCGTGCGCCTGCTGCTCGAGCGCGGCGCGCAGGTCGACCTGCGCGACGCCAAGGGCGCCACGGCGCTCGGGGGCGTCGCGTTCAAGGGGTATGTCGAGATCGCGCGTGCGTTGCTCGACGGCGGCGCGGCCGTGGACGCGGCCAACGACATGGGCCGCACGCCGCTGATGTTCGCGTTGATGTTCGGCCGGGACGAGATGGCGCGCGTGCTGATCGACCATGGCGCGAATCTGGACCTCAAGGACGGCGAGGGTCATTCCGCGCGCGATATCGCGCATCGTCAGGGCCTGTCCGCGCTTATCGGTCATCGCGACTGATGCCCACGACCCTTTTGCCGCCATGCCGCATTCCGTGCATGGCCCTGGAGCCTTTGCCGCGATGAGCCGATTCTGGAGCCCCTCCGTCCATGCGCTGGAGCCGTACGTGCCCGGCGAACAGCCGCGCGTGGCCGATCTTCTGAAACTCAACACCAACGAGTCACCCTACGGTCCCTCGCCCCGCGTGCTCGACGCCATACGCGCGGCGACCGACGACACGTTGCGGCTCTATCCCGATCCAACCGCTCTGACGCTGCGTCAGAGCATTGCCAAGGCATATGGGGTCGATGTCCCGGAGGTATTTGTCGGCAACGGTTCGGACGAGGTTCTGGCGCACGTCTTCGCGGCCCTCCTGCGTCACGACGCGCCGCTGCTGTTCCCCGATGTCACCTACAGCTTCTATCCCGTGTATTGCCGCCTGTTCGGCATCACCTATGAGGCGATACCGCTGACCGAGCGGTTCGAGGTCGATCTGGCCGCGTATGACCGGCCGTGCGGCGCGATCATCCTCGCCAACCCGAACGCGCCGACCGGGATCGCGCTTCCCCGCGCGTCCATCCGGGCATTGCTGGACCGCCATCCCGACTGCCCGGTCGTGATCGACGAAGCTTATGTCGATTTCGGCGCCGAAAGCGCGGTGCCTCTGGTGCGCGACTATCCCAATCTTCTGGTGATTCACACCCTGTCGAAGTCGCGCGCCCTTGCGGGCCTGCGGGTCGGGTATGCGATAGGGCAGGCTCCGCTGATCGAGGGCTTGACGCGCGTCAAGGACAGCTTCAATTCATACCCGCTCGACCGGCTGGCGCTCGTCGGAGCACAGGCTGCGATCGAGGACGAAGCCTGGCTGCGCGACACGGCGGACAAAGTGGTGGCCGCGCGCGGGCAACTCGACCAGGGCCTTGCCCGACTGGGCTTCGACGTTCTGCCGTCCACGGCGAACTTCGTATTCGCCCGGCATCCTGACCGGAATGCCGCCGAACTGGCCCGTGCCCTGCGGGAGCACGCGATCATCGTGCGCCATTTCAGCGCGGAGCGGATCCGTGACTGGCTGCGCATCAGCGTCGGCACCGAGGCGCAGTGCGCGCGCCTGCTCGACACGTTGGGCACGCTCCTGACGCGTAACGCCTGAGGCGCCTGCGCGTCTCCCTTTGCCGGCTCACGGGTGGAACCTCCGATCAGGGGGTGCGACCCGTGAGCTGTTTTTTCCTGCGACTAACTGGACAGAGATCATGCGTTCCATTCACGGCCAGCTTTCCGATAACCAGCCCATCCGCCGTACGATGGAGGAAAAGCAGAAGCAGCTTCGTACCCTCAAGGAGACACTGGCGGGCATGAAGAGCCACACGGCGCCCGCCCTGCGCGAGAGCATGACCAAGCGCATCGTGCAGCTCGAGGCCGAACTCCGCGCCGCGCCGGTGCTGAAATCGTCCGCGCCCAAGACGGAGCCGCGTCAGCGTCCGCGCCGCAACACCATCCGGGTCCTCTGATCGCGCCCTTCCGCTCCCGGGGCACAGGATCAGCCGATCATGCCATCCGTGACCGGCATGGTGACGGGGCCTGTGACAGGCGGTGCCTCCGCGCCAGCACTCGCGGGCACCTCGTGCGGAAGCCTGCGGCTGCGGCGCCGCAGCAGGGATTCTTCGACGTCCAGCTCCTGCTGCATCGCCCATTCTGATTCGTCGTTGATATACTGGGCCGCGTGCAGGACCTTGAGTTCATGCCGCTGGGCACGCAGCAGCGTCAGCCGTAGCGCCAGTTCCAGCCGTTCGCGCCGCAGCGCCGTAACCCGGATCGAGGGGGCGGCCGCGGCGTCCTCGCCCGTCTGATCAAGGCGGTTCTGGTAGAGCTGCATGAGGCGCGCCACGATTTCCAGGCGCAGCTCGTCCGCCTTTCCACCCGCCGCCGGCACGATACCGGCCTGCTCCTTGCGCAGGACCCGCAAGGCCGTCCGCAGCAGAGCCGCCCTCGCCCGCTCCTCCTCCCGCTGGATCGGGTCATCCGCGGGCGAGGGGATCATCCGGGCCAGCAGCGGCAGGGTCACGCTGGCGACCAGCAGCGACACAACGATCACGCCCGCCGCGACGACGATCAGCAATCCACGGGCGGGAAAGGCGTCCCCCGCATCACCGGCCATCGGCAGAGACAGCACGGCGGCCAGCGTCACCGCCCCCCGCACCCCGGCCACCGTCAGCAGCAGAGACGCCCCGAGGCTCGGCACAATGGCGCGGCGCCCACGCAGACGCTCGCCGATCACGCGTTCCAGCACCGTCAGCCAGATCCCGGCGAACCGCACCACAAGCATGATCGCGAAGACGGCGCACACCAGACCCGCCAACGCCAGACCCGTCGCCCCCGAGTGATGCGCCAGATCCAGCCCCTGGCTGAGCAACGCGGGCATCTGAAGACCGAGCAGCACGAAAATCAGCGCGTTGAACAGATAGCCGATCAGGTCCCAGATCACGCCGCCCTGCAGGCGGGTCACGGTGGGTGCCTCGTGCAGCACCCCCGAGAGCTTCAGTGTCATGCAGCCCGCGACGGTGGCCAGAATACCCGAACAGTGCAGTGAGTCGGCAGCGATATAGATGCCGAACGGGAGCAGGGTCATGGTCGTGATCTGAAGCGGGGCCTCGTCAAGCCCGAGACGCACGATCATGCGCTCCGCCCATGCCGCCGCCAGCGCCATCGCCACGCCGATCGCAACCCCGCCAAGCGAGAGCAGCGCGAATGCCCACAATGCCTGCCGGTATGAAAACACGCCCGTCATCGCCGCGACCGAGGCGACACGAAAGCACACCAGTCCTGAGGCATCGTTGAACAGGGCCTCGCCCGACAGGATATGGATCAGGCGCGCCGGCAGTTTTCGCCCCGACAGCAACGACGAGACGGCGATCGTGTCGGTGGGCGACAGCGCCGCGGCCAGGGTAAAGCAGATCGGCAGGCTGAGCGCCGGCAGGATCCAGTGAACCGCATAGCCGCACAGGACGGTGCTGATCAGCACCACGCCAAACGCGAGCGAGAAAATCGACACCTTCAACTGCGAGAATTCCCGCAGCGGCATCCGAAACGCGTCGGAGAACAGCAGGGGCGGCAGGAACAGCACCATGAACAATGCAGGATCGAGCGCGACGTGAAAGCCCAGCAGCGCCGCCACGATCCCTGCGAGGATCTGGATCAGCGGCAGCGGCACAGGCAGGCGACGGATGCGTCCCAGCAGCCCCGCCACGGCGCAGAGCAGCAACAGGCACAGGGTCTGGTTCAGAAGGGCCATGGATCCGTTTTTCGACCGTGGGACGGTGTGTCCGATGCTGTTTGCATGGACCAGAACCCTTGCGACGAAAACCCCTTCCCGGCCGCCACCGGGTCGATCCGGGCCCTCAGCGCGTTTCCCCGGCCAGTGAACGCCGTGTCCGGTCAAGCTCCTGCGCATAGCGCCGCAGCGCGTGCTGTTCGGTCAGCAGTCCGACCACGCGGCCGCTTTGTATGGAATCGACGACGACCAGCGCATCGCATTCCTCGTTCTCGAAGGCGCTGATCGCGTCGCGCACGTTCATCTGCTGCGTCAGGACCGTCGCCGGATGATGCGCGATGTCGCCCAGGACGGCATCGGCGGCCGTCGCGGCGGCATGCAGGTCCGATATGTTGACAAGTCCCCGGTAACGCCCCCCCTCGTCCGCCAGGATCAGCCGCGCCACGGCGCCGAGCGGGTATTTCGCCCGTGCCCGCAGGACGGTTGTCTCGGGCGACAGGACGACCCCAGGCTCGCGCATCATGCGTCCGACATTCAGCGTGCGGATCCAGCTGATATCGACCGCGGAGCGGATGGCCTCGCCCCGCAGGTGGAATCGCCACGTCGCGAAGGAATACCCGAAGGTCCGCCGCACCGTCAGCGACGAGATCACGGCCGCGACCAGCACAGCAGACGTCAGCGGCAGATTGCCGGTCGTCTCAAGCGTCAGGAAGACCATCGTCATGGGGCCGCCGATCACCGCGACCGCCAGTGCCCCCATGCCGACGACCGCACAGGTGGCGACGCTCAGCGTCGACGACCCGGCCATCGCCAGCACGCCGCCGAACACCGCCCCGGTCAACGAGCCGAGATAGAGCGACGCGAAGAACAGGCCCCCGCGGAAACCGGCACCGATCGAGGCGCAGGACGCGATCGCCTTGAGCACCAGGAACTCGGCGGCCGTGCTGGTCGGCAGGGCCCCGTCGAAACCCACCCGCATCGCCGAATGTCCGGCCGAAAGCACGCTCGGCGTGATCAGAGCCATCGAGCCGACGATCAGGCCGCCCACGCCCGGTCGTAACCACACCGGCAGCCGGGAGCGACGGAACGCCCCTTCCGACACCGTCACCATGTACATAATCGCGATCCCGACCAACGCACACAGCACCGCCAGCGCCGAGAGAGCCGGATAGGCCCGCAGCGGGATCACGAAGGGCGTGTCGACAACCAGAGGCTCCGACGCGCTGTTCAACAGGTGAACGACCCCGATCGCCGAGATCGAGGCCATCGCGACCGGGGCCAGCGTGACCAGCGCGTAGGTGCCGATCACCAGTTCAAAGGCGTAGAACGCGCCGGCCAGGGGCGCATCGAAGGCCGCCCCGATCGCGCCAGCAGCGCCGCACCCGACCAGGACACGAAGATCCTCTTTCCGGGTTCGGAACAACTGCCCCACCCACGATCCGATGGACGATGAAATCTGGGTGTAGCCGGCCTCCAGCCCGACGGACGCCCCGACGCCGTTGGACAAAACTGTCTGGCCGGACAGGATGGCCGATTCGCGCATCGCCATGCGGCCGCCATAAAGGGCATTGGCCTCGATCGGATCGACCGGGCGCGCGGCGACGAACCGGGACAGCGCCAGCGTGACAAGCCCGAAGACGACACCCCCCACAGCGGGAACGGCCACGGCGCGCACCGGATCGACCCATTCGAGACCCGACAGGCGGCCATTGTTATCAAGCGCGAACAACAGACGGTGCAGCAGCAGTGACGAACGGTTCATCGCCACGACACACAGACCCGAGGCACCGCCGACAAACGCGGCCAGAACCGACAGCCAGATTTCATCGGCACGAACCAGAGCGCGCAGGTGGCGCGGGGCGTGCAAAACACGGTTTGGCCACCGCGACGCGCGCTGCCAGACGTGGCGCAATCCGGGCCACAGGCAACCGTCGGCAACGACGCGCCGCATGCGGCTGGCCAGCAGTTCGGGCAGATGTGAAGACACGCGGTGGCGTTTCCTGTCGCTTCTCCATGGCCATAGCGGAGCGCAGGCATTAAGGGAAGCAACGCGGCGCATATCGGCGCGTCATACCCGCACAGCCCGTGCGTCATGCGCATGGCGCCCTTACACAAGTCTGCCACCCCGCGTTGTCAGGAGCCCCGATCGCCATGGCCGACCCCTCCCCCGCGGCACACGCTCCGTCCGACATGCAGGCCGTGATTCTCGATGGTGCCGGTGGGCCGGAGGTGATGCGACTGGGCTCCGCGCCCCGGCCGGAGCCTCAGGCGGGCGAGGTCCTGGTCCGCGTGCTGGCCGCCGGCGTGAACCGTCCCGACGTGATGCAGCGCAAGGGGCTGTATCCACCGCCACCGGGTGCCAGTCCGCTTCTCGGACTGGAGATCGCGGGCGAGGTCGTGGCCGTCGGGCCGCAACGCGCGGACGCACCCCACGGTCTCGTCCCCGGCGATCGGGTGTGCGCACTGACCAACGGCGGCGGTTATGCGGCGTTCTGCGCCGTGCCGGCCGGTCAGTGCCTGCCATGGCCGAGCGGCTATGACGCGGTGCGCGCCGCCAGTCTGCCGGAGACGTTTTTCACGGTCTGGTCGAACCTCTTCATGACCGCTGGCCTGAAGGCCGGCGATCGCGTCCTCGTTCACGGAGGGGCGAGCGGCATCGGCACGGTGGCGATCCAGCTTGCCCGGGCCTTTGGCGCGGTGCCGTTCGTGACCGCCGGTACGGACGAGAAGTGCACGCTGTGCGTGTCGCTCGGCGCGCAGGAAGCCATCAATTACCGAACCGAGGATTTCGTCGAGCGCACGGCGGCACTGAGCGGCGGCGACGGGATGGACATCATCCTCGACATGATCGGCGGAAGCTACTTCGAGCGTAACCTGCGCAGCCTCGCGGTCGACGGACGGCTGGTCATCATCGCCCTGCAGGGTGGCGCGAAAGCGGAGACGGTTCCGCTGAGCGGCTTCCTGACGCGCAGGCTGCATGTGACGGGCAGCGCGTTGCGCCCCCGGCCAGCGGCCTACAAGGCCGAGGTCGCGCGACAACTGCGCGAAAAAGTGTGGCCGTTGCTGACCAGCGGAACCATCAAACCCCTGATCGCGCAGCTCTTCCCGCTTGCCGATGTCGCGGACGCCCACGCGCTTATGGATTCGGGCAGCCACGCCGGGAAAATCATGCTCACGCTCAGCCCCTGATCGAAAGGTAGCCGCCCGCTTGCTGCTCAATGTGATCGAAAAAGGCCCGCCGGATGGTGCCGATCCGCTCCTGCCACCGGTGGTGCTGCTCCATGGCCTGTTCGGACGGGCCCGCAATCTCGGCTATTTCCAGCGTCGTCTGGCCAGGACGCGGCGCACGCTGGCGGTGGACCTGCGTAATCATGGCGACAGCCCTCACGGTCTGATGGACTACACCGCCATGGCCTTCGACCTGGTGGAAACCCTGTCCCATCACGACGCGCTGCCCGCTATCGTGGTCGGGCACTCCATGGGCGGGAAGGCCGCGATGACGCTGGCACTCAACAGTCCGGAGTTCGTCCATTCTCTGCTGGTGGCCGATATCCCGCCCGCCCGTACCGGCCACGGCCAGTTCGCGCTGGGCCAGATGATGCTCGATATCGATTTCCCCTCCTATCTGAACCGGGCGGAGGCGGACGCCCTTCTGGCACCCGAGATACCGAACGCGGACGTACGCGCCCTGATGCTTCAGAACATACGGCTGGGCGACAGTCCGGGCTGGATCATCGGACTGCGGGAGATCGTGGAATCGATCCCGAATATCGAAAGCTGGCCCTACATTCCGGAAGGATTTTCCTATCCGGGGCCGACCCTGTTTCTGGCGGGTGCGAACTCGCCCTATATCCGGAGCGAGCATTATGCGGTCATGCGTCGGCTGTTCCCGCATTACGAGCTGCAGATGATCGAAAGAGCCGGGCACTGGCTGCACGTCGAGAACCCGGCCCGTTTTTCCGAGCTGCTTGAGGGCTTTGTGTCAAAGTATTAATTGTCGTAGAACGTGTTGCCGGACGTAAGACGACCGACACGATTGACGCCCCCAAGGTCGTGCCGCACAGTGTGGCATCGCGAATTTCGCCGCTGGCGAGCACCCGGAGACTCCCGGCCCCTGATGATGGCGAGACGCAAGCCGATCATGCGACCCGACATCGCGCGGGAGCCGCTTCTCTACGCGCCTCCCAGCGCCGCTCAGGACCCCCGCGCGCCCCGTCCCGCACCCGACGACAATCGGCGGGAGGGCCTGCGCCCGGTGCCCGTCGCGCAGCCGCCGTTCTATCGGCGCGTCAAGGGCGCGACGATCCCGCTTATCCGTCCGCAAACGCTGGAAGATCCCGGGATCTCGTCCGTTCTGGTAGGATCGACGATCCTGCACAGTGCCCTGCTCGCGGCGGCGCTCATGGCGGCGGCACACCACAAGCAGCAGGGCAGCCAATACGCGCCCGACGCCCAGCCGGTCGAAATGATGTTCACCGCGCCCCCGTCCCGCAGCGGCCTGGCTGGCCCGCAGTCGACCGATCAAGCCGGCGGCGACTCGGCCCAGACCGACAACCCGGCCAGCAACAACCCGCAGGATGCCCAGCGCGCGGAGTCGACGCCCTCGCCCGCCGCTCCG
>NZ_JABXXR010000003.1 GCF_013376175.1 Ameyamaea chiangmaiensis | reverse complement strand
CGCGCGCCCCCCCTCGGGCCCTGCGTGACCGCCCGCCCGGCCGCGGGCCACCATCCCGCTCCTGACCTGCCCTCATTGATTGCGCGCCGCGCGCGATCCGACAGAGACCGCTTTTCAGGACGCTTCTTCATGCCTTCTTCCCAGCCGACGCACACGCCCCGCGTGCGCGTCACGGCTCGTTCAGTGCTGCTTGTCGGCCTGTTCGGGCTTGCGGCCGCGCCAGCGCGCGGGGCCGATGCGACCCCCATTCCGTCCGCCGATCACCCTGCGGACATGTCGACAACCGGCACCCCCGACGCGATCGAACGCATCACCGTAACGGGCGAGCGCCGGTCCCAGCCGGGCAACCCGGATGCAACGGGCCTGTTCAGACACGCCCTGGGCTTCAGCACCTACAACGCGGGCGGCGTGTCGGCCCTGCCGGTGCTCAACGGCATGGCCGATGATCGCGTCGCGACGCTGGTCGACGGCGTGCGTATCGCCGCCGCGTGCCCCAATCACATGAATCCGGCACTGTCCTATGTCGATCCGGACAGCGTCTCGGTCGCCGAGGCGCTCGCCGGGATCACCCCGGTTAGCGACGGCGGCGACAGCATCGGCGGCACGATCAAGGTCGAGCGGCGCGATCCGCTCTTCGCCTCGGACGGCAAGCTTCTGGTGAGCGGCCATGTGCGCGGCGACTACCGCAGCAACGGCGGTGGCTCGGGCGCCTCGGGCACGATCACCGTCGCCGGGGAACGGGTCAGCCTGCGCTACACCGGCTCCTACGCCCATGCCAGTAACTACCGCGAAGGCGGCGACGGGCGGCAGGTGCGCTCGACGAGCTATCTGACCTTCAACCACGCCGTGACCCTCGGACTGCGCCGCGAGCATCACCAGCTGGCCGTGACCGTCGGGCAGCAGGACATCCCGTACGAGGGCTTTCCCAACCAGTACATGGACATGACCAACAACCGTTCGACCTACGTCAACGGCAAGTATACCGGCGATTTCAGCTGGGGCACGCTGGAGGCGCGGGGCTTCTGGCAGCGCGTCGACCACGCCATGAACATGATGGGCGACAAGGGCGGCCATTCGGACACCACCGGTATGCCGATGAACACGCAGGAGCGCACCGCCGGCTATGCGCTCAAGGCCACGATACCGCTGGGCCGCCGCCATACGCTCGGGCTGGGCAGTTCGTTCGACCATAACGGGCTGAACGACTGGTGGCCGCCCCTGACCGGCAGCATGATGATGGGGCCGGGCACATTCCACACCATCAATGACGGCCGCCGCGATCGGCTGGGCCATTACATCGAATGGAACGCGCGCTGGACCCGGCACCTGTCCACGCAGCTTGGCCTGCGGAACGACGTCGTGATGATGAACACCGGGCCGGTCGCCCCGTACTCGTGGACCGGCATGATGTCCGCCGCCGACGCCGCGGCCGCCCAGCGCTTCAACGCCAGCGCGCGCGGGCGAACGGACGTGAATTTCGACGTCACGGCCACCGCCCGCTGGACCCCGCGTGACGACCTGTCCATCGAGGGCGGCTACGCGCGCAAGACCCGCTCGCCCAACCTGTATGAACGCTACGCGTGGGGGATGGGCAGCATGGCGACACAGATGATCGGCTGGTTCGGCGACGGCAATGGCTATGTCGGCAATCTCGCCCTCAAGCCGGAGGTCGCAAACACCGCCAGCGTCACGTTCGACTGGCACGATCCTCACGCAGGGATGTGGTCGGTAAAGGTCCAGCCGTTTTTCACGTACACCCACGACTACATCAACGTGCGACGGATCGGAACCTTCAGCAGCGGTCTCGCGACGCTTCAGTTCGTGAATCACAACGCCCAAAGCTATGGAATCAACAATTCGGTCGAAGCCCATCTGTGGAGCAGCGACCGCCTTGGCGCCGGTCACATCACGGCGAACCTGAATTGGGTACGCGGGCAGGATCTCGTCAGCCATTCGGGCCTCTATCACCAGATGCCGGCCAATGGCTCCATCGCGTTGCACGAGGTAAAGGGCCGGTGGACGGGCCGGGTGGAGATGACGTTCGTCAAGGCCAAAGGCACCGTCGACTGGCTGCGCGCCGAAAGCCGCACACCGGGCTATGCCCTCCTTGGCCTTGGTGGGAGCTATCGCTGGCGGAATGTCACGGTTGACGCTGGGATCGACAATGTTCTGAACCAGAAATACGACCTCCCGCTGGGCGGCCTCTATCTGGGCACCGGCCGGGCCGATCCCGCACTCTCGCCGGTCGCGGGCATGGGGCGCTCGTTCAATGTCAGCCTGACGGCATCTTTCTGACGCGCAAGAGCCGCGCGGAGAGGTCTCCGCGCGGCTTTTACCGATCCCGCCTGATCAGGCGTCAATCGGTCAGTCGAGGAAGGGGCGTCCCTCATGCGAGACCAGAAGGTCATGCATGTCGGTCGCGTGGTCTTCCTCGTCGGCCAGAAAACCTTCGAGCATGATTCGGGTTGTCGGGTCCTTGTCACCGAAATAGCGGATCAGTTCGCGATAATGATCGATGGCAATCCGCTCCGCGATCAGGTCCTGTTTGACCATTTCCACCAACGTCCCGGGCTGTCCATATTCGGTGGCCGAGCGGCTGGCCAGACCCTCCGGGTTGAAGTTGGGGATGCCGCCAAGCTGGTCGATGCGTTCGGCTGCGGCCATGACGTGCTGGCGTTCATCCTTGGCGTGCTCGGCGAACTCTTCAGCAACGCTCTGGCTGCTCAGCCCCTCGACCGAGATGGAATGCATCGTGTAGCGCAGCACGCACACGATCTCGGTCGCCAGCACGTTCTGCAGCAGTTCGATCGCCTTGTCCTTGTCACCCTCGTAGGTCGGCGTCACCGCACCATTATCGAGGCTCTTGCGCGCCCGCTCACGCAGGGTCGTCACATCGGACAGGAATGCGTCGGGCTTCGTATGTGCGCGGACGGCGGTGTCAGGCATGTTATCTCTCCTTCGTTCAGGAGATGAATGCGGTGAACGCCCACGGGTTCATTAAAAGGATGGATTTTTTATACCCGTTGCAAATGACTTGCATTTTCTGAAAGAAACAGGGGTGGGCGAGAAGCCCGCCCCCGTCGCCGCCTAGTTGCCGGACGGCGTCCCCGGCAGGGTGTGCCCGGCCTCCTGCTCCGCGTCACTGCGCGATACCTCATGCTGGTTCGCGGTCATCGGCGCGGCGGGTGTGGGCGACCGCTGTTCGCTCTTGAGTTGCCGCCACGCCTTGTTGCGCGTCGATGGCGTCACACGCTTGCCATGGTCCAGCGCCGACGCCGGCGACTTGCCCTGGGCCCGTGCCGCGCTCTCGGCCGTGGGCACCTGCCCGCTGGGCTGCGAGTCCGCCTGCGCCCAGGCAAACGCCGTCGGCATCAGCGCTACCGCAGCCAGGGTCAAAAGGGTTTTTCTAAAGATCATGCACTCGTTCCCCGCTTGGGACGCGCGACGGTAAGACTGGTAATGCCTGTTTGCTCCCGCCGCGCATCGAACAGTGCGTCAACGTCTTCCGCAATACGCGGTTGCGAGCACCGCCAACCGGTCCATGCACGGAGATCCCTCGCGGGCCGCATGGCTCGTGCGGGAAGGCCACTCTGCGGCCGGCACGAAAAAAGCCCGGAACAGGTGGTGTTCCGGGCTTCTTCACGACTATCGCTGCCCGCCCTCGGGCGACAGGGCGCCCGATCAGGAGGCGCGGGCCTCGGCGCCGGTCTCATCCTCATCGGCGCAATACGGGCCCGCCGTCACGATTTCGATGCTGAGCATCCCGTCCGTGTCAAACGCGCGACCCAGCGGCAGAACCGCACGCCCCGCCGTCCAGCGCATCGGTGCGGCCTCGACACCGTGCCAGCCGGCGAGATCGGCCTGCGTGCAGTGTGCGTCGACGACGTGCATCGCCTCCTGCTCCCACACACGCACCGCCCCGACCAGCACGCAAAGCGCGCGACGATCGTCGCAGAACGGGCCGACCACATCAGCCGGCCGCGCGTGCGCGAGTGCAGAACAACGCTGTCCGTACCAGCAGGCAGCGCGAAGACCACGTACCCATCGCGCACGTGCACCGAACGAAGCACGGTGCCCGCCTGCGTGGTCACGACCAGAGCCGGATCGGCTGTCACCGCAACAGGCGCGGATGCGGCCAGCCCCCTCTCGGCCGCGCGCATCGCCGAAGGCATCGGCCAGAATCCGTACCGGATATCCGGCCTCGGTCAGGGGCTTGCGCGGGTTGGAGCGCACCATGCGCTGACCCACCCACACCACCGGGCGGAAAGCGTCGCACGCGTCGAGAACCGCGAGCTGGTCGCCGACACGGATGTCCTCAACCGCGACCTCTCCACGCGCGGTCCGGATGCGCGTCCCGGACAGAAAGCACGTCGCCGGCGTGACCGTTGTATCGAAATCCCATGTTCCATTCGACATCTGATGAAACACGACGCCCTGGGGCTGTTAGCCCTCGGCCATGTGGATGTCGCTGATCGTCAGCGTCTTGCCGTTGGTGAACGTCACCACCATGCTGTAGGAACCGTCGCCGTTATCGACATAGCGGCCCGAGGCGGGCGCCACGCCGTCGGTCGCGACGATGGCGAAATGGGTCTTGTCCGACACGTTGTCGAAACGCGTCGACACCGCGTCTTCTTAGGACGTGAACACGACGGTGTTGTCGCTGTTGTCGAACGACATCTCGGTCCCGGCGGCGTGGTAGCCCGTATACAGCGTGCTGCCGTCCGTCATCTGGATCTGGCCGAGATCGACGCGGATCGGCTCGGCCGCCGAACCCAGGGTCGCGTTGTCGAGCACCAGCGTGCCCGACCCGCTCAGGCGCGTTGAATCGAGGACGACGTTACCGTCGTTGTTACGGATCGTCAGCGTGCCTTCGATCTCGTTCACACCGCCAAGTTCGACCCCTGGACGGTGTGTCGACGACGATCGCGCCGTTGCCGCGAATCTCGAAACCCTGCGTCGCAAAGGCATAGCCGGGGCCCGATGTCTGCGCAGTGATGACCAGCGTCGCATCGCTCATGACCGACAGGCTGGTGAACTGGCGACGCGTGATGGTTCAATCGGTCTGAACTGGGGCTTTTCGAAAACACGAACGCCGCGTCCGCTAAGCAGCGAGCGCGGCGTGTGGTCTACTCAATGGGCGGCAAGAAAAGCGATCAGAAGTTTGTTGACCGCAGCCGTTTGCTCCATCTGCGGCATATGCCCGGCACCGGCCAGAACATGGACCGCGATACGATCGGGCAGGTCGGCCGACTGGGCCACCGGCACGACCGCATCGGCCTCGCCCCAGATGATCTGGACCGGGGCCGACAGTTCCTCCAGCCTGGACCGTGTGAGGTCGGCCTGATGGCCGTCGGGGAAGTTGGCAGCCGCAATGGCGCGCAGTGCCGCTGTCACGCCATCGATGCGCTTGAAGCGCTGCATGTCCTGAACCATGTCGCGGCTGACCAGCCCGGGATCGGCGAACAGTGGGCGCAACCCGGCTTCTATGTCGCGCGTGCGCGTCGCCTCGGCCATCGTCGTGATGAAGTCGCCATTGATCTCCGAACCCAATCCGGCCGGTGCGATCAGGCTCAGCGACGCGACGCGTTCCGGTGCGGCGGCGGCCGCAGCGATCGCTACCCCACCGCCGAGCGAATGCCCGACCAGATGCGCCTTGTCGACACCCAGCGCATCGAGAACGCCCAGCGCCACCTTCGCCAGGGCTTCCTTGCTGCCGTCCTCGACGGTCTTGTCCGAACCGCCGTGACCAGGCAGATCGAAGCTGATCGCCCGACGCTCGACGGCCAACGGCGGCTGGGTGAACAGCCAGCCGTTCAGATCGCCGCCAAATCCGTGGATCAGCAGCACCGGCACACCGTCGGGGCCATGCAGGTCCAACACACGGATGGATTGGCCGCCGATGTCGATCTGCGTGGGTTCGGTGACCGTCGCGACCGCGCCCTCGTCATCCTCGACGACGGCGGTGGACTGGAACGTCTCGATGAAGCTGTCGATGTCGGCATCAGACACGTCGGCCGGAGCCACGACACCGATCAACGCACCGACGCGCAGCGTGTCGCCCGCCGCCGCGACCTTGCGGCGCAGGACACCATCGACCGGGCTTTCGTAGGCGTTGGTGATCTTGCTGGTCTCGATATCGGCGATTTCGTCACCGACCTTCAGCGTGTCTCCATCATCCACGGACCAGAACGCAAGCTTGCCCTCCGTCATGGCCAGACCGAACTTGGGCATGACGATCGGGGTAATGGTGTCGGCCATGTCAGGCGACCCTTTCGGCGGTTTGAGGCGCGACGGACCGAACCGCCGAGATGATGCGGTTGACGTCGGGCACGTAGAGGGACTCGAGCGTGCTGGCGAACGGCACCGGGGTGTGCGGCGGCATCACGCGACGGATCGGCGCCTTCAGGTCGGCGAACGCTTCCTCGGCGATCAGGGCCGACAGGTCAGCCGCCATACCGCAGCGCGGGCTGGATTCATCGACGATAACGACCCGGCCCGTCTCGGCCACGCATTCCAGGATGGTCGCGGTGTCGAGTGGCGATGTCGTGCGCGGGTCGATCACGGTGCAGCCGATGCCCTCGGCCTTCAGGCGGTCGGCGGCCTCGTTGGCCAGCTTCACCATGCGCCCGATGGCGATCAGCGTCACGTCGCCGCCCTCGCGGGTCAGGTTCGCCTCGCCGAACGGGATGGAATACATCTCGTCGGGCACTTCTTCCTCGTCGTCATACATGACCTTGTTCTCGAAGAAGATCACCGGATCATCGTCGCGGATCGCCTCGATCAGCAGCCCCTTGGCTTCGTACGGCGAGGACGGGACCACGACCTTGAGGCCGGGAATATGCGTGAACAGCGGATACAGCGCCTGGCTGTGCTGTGCCGCCGCGCTGAAGCCCGCGCCATACATGGTGCGGATGACCAGCGGGGTGCGCGCCTTGCCCCCGAACATATAACGGAACTTGGCCATCTGGTTCATGACCTGATCCAGACAGCTGCCGATGAAGTCGACAAACATCAGTTCAGCGACCGGACGCAGACCTGTAGCCGCCGCACCTGCCGCAGCGCCGATGTACGAGGCCTCGCTGATCGGTGTGTCGAGCACCCGGTCAGGGCCGAATTCGGTGTACAATCCCTTGGTAACGCCCAGAACGCCGCCCCAGGATTCGTTGTTCCCCGCTGATCCTCCACGGCCGCCGGCCACGTCCTCGCCGATCAGGACGACGCGCGGATCACGCCGCATTTCCTGCCGCAGCGCTTCGTTGATCGCCTGGCGGTAGCTTTTCTTGCTCATGATGTCGTATCCCGCTCAGTAGGAAACATAAACGTCGGACAGCAGGTCGGGCGCCTCGGGCATCGGAGCCGCCTTGGCGTTGCGCACCGACAACTCGATCTCGTCGCGCACCGCCTGATCGACGGAATCCAGCTCGTCAGCGGTGAACAGGCCGGCCTCGGTCGTGCGGTTGCGGAACTTGACCAGACAATCGCGGTCGCGACGTTCGGCGGCAACATCCTCGGACTTGCGGTAGCTCATCGAGTCACCCTCGAAATGACCATACCAGCGCGAGAGATGGACATGGACCATTGAGGGGCCCTCGCCACGGCGAGCGCGTTCGATCGCCTTGCCGGCCACCTCGTAGACGTCGAAGAAATCAGTGCCGTCGCATTCAAAATATTCCATGCCGAAGCCGGCCGCGCGCGCTTTCTGCGTGCCTGCCACGGCATAGCTGGCGGCCGTCGCCTCGCCATAGCCGTTGTCTTCGACCACAAACACGGCCGGCAGGTGCCAGACGCTCGCCAAGTTAAGGCTTTCGAGCGTCGTGCCTTCGTTTGAGGCACCGTCCCCATAGAACGCAACCGCGACACCGCCGTCTTTCAGCAGCTTGTGCGAAAGCGCCGCACCACAGATCAGGGGCGGACCACCACCGACGATCCCATTGGCGCCCAGCATCCCGCGTGAGAGATCGGCAATGTGCATCGACCCCCCCTTCCCGCCACAGATACCGCTTTTGCGTCCATAGATTTCAGCCATCATCGCGCCCACATCGACGCCCTTGGCAATACAGTGGCCGTGCCCGCGATGGGTGCTGGCGATGGTGTCGTTGTCGGTCAGGTTTGCGCACACGCCCACCCCCGACGCTTCCTCGCCGCAATAGAGATGAACAAACCCCGGGATTTCCCCGGTGGCGAATTCGATATGCAACCGTTCCTCAAAATCCCGGATCGTGCGCATCGCGCGATAGGATCGGGCCATGACATCCCGATTGATCTGCAGGGTGGACATACGAGACTCCCCGTTTTCTTGCTTCGTTCCGGCCGGCCCGCGTCACTGACGAACGCGTTGTCTCCGACGGCGTGCACGATCCAAGCTCGGCCTGCGCCACCCCGGAAAGGCGCCACAGGTGGGGAGTCACGCCTTATTGAAGCTTCAAAGCCGGGGTGTCGCGGAATTGCGACAGGCATGCGCCGCCTATCGCTGGTATGAGCGCTGTAACGGCCCCGGCGGGGGCGAGAAGGCCCTGAGGTCCCGATGTCCGCAACCTTGCACACCCACACCAGCCGGAGTCCGGCCAACGCGTTTCTGGCCTCCTCCTGGCAGCGGTGCGAATCCCGATATCACCTCGACCCGTCGACGCGGAAAATCACGGATCTGCTGAGCAGTCACGAGGTCCGGTATCTGTGCGACCGGGCGGGGCCCCTCCTGTCGGCGGCACTACCCGAGATGCAGCGTCTTATCACCATGGTCGGCGACATGGGCTTCACCGTGCTTCTTGCCGATCCCCATGGCGTGGTCATCGCCCGCCAGAGCAGCGCGCAGACCGAACGCGGCTGCCGGAAGTGGCACCTGTGGACCGGGGGCGTCTGGGACGAGGCGACCGAGGGGACGAACGGCGTGGGTACCTGCCTTGCCGAGGAGAAGGCCGCTCTGGTCGTCGGCCGCGAACACTGGCGCTGGAGTTTCCATGCCCTGACCTGTCTGGCGGTCCCGCTGTATGATGCGCAGGGGCGTCTGGTCGGTGCCCTGGATATCAGCGCCATGGGCGTGGAACTGCCGCCCGGCTGTCTGAAACTTCTGCTCGACAGCCTGAGCCAGGCGGCGCGCCGGATTGAAATGCGCCTGTTCCGTGCCTGTTATGACACCCACATGCTGGTGATGATCGGCGAGGAAAGCGGCAGCTCCGCGCCGGTTCTGGCCATCGAGCATGGCGGTCGCGTGAACGGAGCCACGTTCGCCGCCCGCCAGTTTATGGGCTGGGGCCGCGACGGCGCACCTCTGCCCGACAGCGCTTTCGCCCCCGAACCCGGTCAGGCGAACGCCTCGTTCGACGACGCCGAACGCCAGGTGGTGCGCACGGCGCTTGCCGCCACGCAAGGAAACGTCACCGCGGCGTCCCGTGCGCTGGGGATCAGTCGTGCCACCCTGCATCGCAAGATACGTGCGCTGGGGCTCGGGGCCCCGTCCTGACCGACGTCGCGCGTTACGAACGGGGAACGACGGCGCACGGCGCTTCACGGGGTCTCAGGACGAAGGGATCATCGGCGGCAACGTCGCGCGCTTCTATACCGACATCGATCGCGCCAGGGCCCTGTCCGAAAGCGGTCTCTGCAAGGGCTGCTTTTGTTCGACCGCAACGAAGTGCTCGTCCTGCTGGACGCCCGGCGCGATGAGCTGCTGGGCGTCACACGCGCTATCCTCAAACCAGGCTCCATCGACAGAAACGTTTCGACATTTCATTACAAAGCATTGGATATTCCGAACGTCACCATCGCCGAACAGGCGGAGCGCGTGCAGCCGCCATCTCCATCGAGGGCATGACCGGGGTCGAAGAGCTGTCCCTGAACGGGCGCACAGTGTCGCTCAGCCACCGGCGCCTGCCACAAGGCGGTCGGTTGCCCACCCTTGACGACCTCACCGAGCAACGTCACCTCGCGAACCGGATCATCTATCTCGCGCATCATGATCCGCTGACCGGCTTCCAAATCGCAAACTGTTCAATGAACAGCGTCTCGATAGGACCACCGTGTCAGAGGGCGAAACGAGGGCGGTCGTTCTCTATGTCGATCTGGATCACGTCAGGCCGGTCAACGATAGTTCCGGCCACGTGACCGGCGACTGTGTGCTCGACTAGGTCGCCCGGCGTATCCAGTCGCATCTGCGCCCAGACGACAGCGTCTGCCGTCCGGGCGGCGACGAATTCGCTGTCCTGATGCCACGTTGCCGTGCCGAAACCGACGCGATCGGCGAGATCGCCGTGACAATCGGCGCCTGCGTGGGTATCGCGTTTTCGCCATCATACGGGACAGCGCCGGACATTCTTCTGCGCGATGCCGATCAGGCACTGTACCGTGCCAGGGAAACCGGTCGTGTTTGTCAGGGTGTTTACAACAATAACATGGAGTCTCTCCTCCGTGAGAGACGGGAGTTCCAGCGCGACCTTCAAGCGGCCATCGGCACTGCGGCGTTCCTTCTCCATGACCAGCCGGTCGTGGATGCGCGCCGCAGCCCCACCCCGACCCGTCGTGCGAACCGGCCTGAGGCGCCATCAGCCGCCCGATGCTCGCTCCAGATGCGCCAGAGCCAGCGCCGCCACGCTAAACGCCGTGATGCGCGACGTTTTCGGATTACGCGGGTCAGGCGCGTTCATGAATTCAAAATGCGCATGGCCGAGCGCGCTCTGAACCCGAACCTCGTGCGTATTGTCCCGCACGGTCGGATCGGCAACAACCCTTACCCGCGTGTGGTCGAGCCCGGCCGCCAGTGCGACAGCCAGCCCGGCGTTCAGGTTGCGCGGGTACCGCTGTGCCGCCGTCACGGCGTCCCCTTCAAACAGAACGACCTCGTTCCCGATATGGTCGACATCGTGACCCATCTGACGCAACTCGTCCCGCCAGGCCGCCACCGGCTTGCGCGACGTGTAAACCACGGACAGATCCGCCGCGCGTGACACGGTCGCCAGATAGTCCAGCCCTCCGACGGCGCCGTGGGGCAGCAAAAGTCTGGCAGCGGTCGTTGTCCTGAAAGCCTGCAGACGGGCACGAAAGACGGTATCGGCCAGCGCGCCAACCGAGGCCCCCACCACGTCGATCCCGGCCGCCAGAACCCGGGGGGCGATGTCGCACAACGCAGCCTGCCCGGCGACTTCGATCACCAGCGCCGGTCGCAGACGCAACGCCTCGTCCAGCGTACGAACGCCGTCCCGATCGCTGCCCGATCGGTTGAACCCGATGACGTCATGTCCCGCCGCACGCAGGGCATCGATCAGCGGGCGCCCGATCGCGCCCGTCCCGATCACCACACACAAAGGCATTTCATCTCTCCCCACGCCCGATGGGACAGTCCCTGTCCGAAGAACCGGCCGCACCTCACAACGTTGCCTGTCTATCGTCTTCAACCCCACCGTCTCACGCGCGGAGCGTTCCATGAAAGGTCGCTCGTTTGACGACATCCTCACACTGCCCGGATCCACGCTCGGCCAGGATCGTCTGTCGCGCGCACCGCCTTGACGACCGGGCCTGCCCGAACAGTGTACACTCGATCGTAAAGGCGGGGTGCCCGCGACGCCCGATCTGTCGGTCATCGTGTCGTGCGACGCGGTGGCTGTGTCAGGCAATGGTCCGACCGCCGCGTTCGACGACATATTCGCCGCGGATGACTGGCTGCCCCAGCGGCACAACGGCGTTTATGAGGCCCATCATTATCACAGGCGGACCACGAAACATGGCGTCTCCACCGGGGAGGCGCCGGTCGCACGCCGGTGGCTCCGGGGGCCGGACGATGATGGTCCGGGCCCGGGACGTGGCAGTCTTGCCGGCGGGAACACACCGCTGCACACTGGACCGGGATGGCGATTTCGCCGCCTCAGGCGTTCATCCGTCCGGTCCGTCGTTCGACATCGGGCGCACGGCACCGGACCCGGTCCGCGGGCACGGCCGTGGAACAGACCGCCGCCGCGACTGGACCCGATGACGGGGGAGGCGGCGTGCTGAAAAACTCTCTGGAGGTGTCGTTGATGCAGCGCCGATCGTTTGTCACAGCGTCAATCGCGACCATGGGGCTGAGCCTGACACGCCATGGCCTCGCCGCCCCGGTAGCCGCTCCCGCCATCGGCAGCCTCGGCGCCGGGCAAGTCGGCAGCACGCTGGGCGAACTCTGGATAAGGTCCGGTCTGCACGTCATGTTTTCGGCCTCGACACTCAGCCAGCCGCGCGCTCTCGCGGCGTCGCTCGGTCCGCTCGCATCGGCTGGCACGCCCGAACAGGCCGTTGCGTTCGCAGACGTCATCCTTCTGGCCGTGCCGTACGGCGCCATCCCGCACCTTGCGCCGCGTCTGGCGGCCGCGATGGCCGGCAAAATCCTTCTGGACGCGACCAACCCCTATGGCGGCCGCGATGGTGCCGTCGCCGCCCTCGCAGAGCGCGACGGCGCTGGCCCGACCACACAACGCTATTTTCCCGGCGCGCGGGTCGTGCGCGGCTTCAACGCACTAAGCATGAGCATCCTGCGGCGCGAAGCGTTTCGACCCTCCCCCCGGCTGGCGGTGCCCTTGGCCGGTGACGACGTCGATGCCGTCGCCACGGTTGAAACCCTCGTCCGCCGCGCCGGGTTCGACCCGGTCGTCACCGGCGGCCTGGACACCGCCATCCGGTTTCAGCCGGGCCACCCGGGTTTCGAGCGCCAGGACGACGCCGCCGGGCTACGGGCGGCATTGAGCGGCCGCGATTAGCCACGCCGGATGCCTTGCGGGGCGACGCCGGCTGTCCATCTGTTAAGGGACAGCGGCACCGGGCAATGCCGATGCGGGAACTGTGCTAGGCTTGCGGTGCGCTGCGTCACGCGACGCACGATCAGGAGGAACAATAATGTCCGCGTCATCACCCAACCCACTCAAGCAACTCGAACAGTTCGGCCAGTCGCCGTGGCTGGATTTCATCCAACGATCGTTCACGGAAGACGGCAGCCTTCGCAAGCTTGTCGCGGAAGACGGCCTGAAGGGCGTTACGTCCAACCCCGCGATCTTCGAAAAAGCCATGGGGCACGGCACGGATTACGACCCGCAGATCAAGGACATCCTTGCCAGGCAGCCCGACATCTCGGCGTCCGACCTGTATGAAACGCTCGCTATCGACGACATCAAGGCTGCGACACGGGTACTGAGGCCCGTCTATGACGCAACGCGCGGGCTGGACGGCTATGTCAGCCTCGAAGTCTCACCGTTTCTGGCCTTCGACACCGATGGCACGATCGAGGAAGCCCGCCGCCTGTGGAACGCCGTCGACGCGGAAAACCTGATGATCAAAATCCCTGGCACCAAACAGGGCACCGAGGCTTTCCGCGTCGCGACCTCCGAAGGCATCAGCGTGAACGTCACGCTCCTGTTCTCGCTCGACGCCTACAAGGCTGTGCTGGAAGCCTACCTGACAGGTCTGGAAAGCCGCCTTGAGGCAGGCCATGACATCGCGCGCATCGCCTCGGTCGCATCGTTCTTCGTCAGCCGCATTGACGGCAAGATCGACGGCGCGATCGACAAGCGTGTCGCGGCCGGTGACAAGGATGCCGATGCCCTGAAGGCGCTGCGCGGCAAGGTTGCGATCGCCAACGCGAAGGTGGCCTATCAGCATTACCTCGACGTGGTCGCCAGCCCGCGCTGGAAAAAGCTGGCCGACGCCGGCGCGCAGCCTCAGCGCCTGCTGTGGGCGTCGACGGGCACCAAGGACAAGGCCTACAGCGACGTGCTGTATGTCGACGAACTGATCGGCGCGGACACGGTCAACACCATTCCGCCGGCGACCTTCGACGCGTTCCGCGACCACGGCACGGCCAGCGAGACGCTGACCAAAGACGTCGACGCCGCCCGCGCCGTTCTGGCCGAGGCCGAGCGCCTGGGTCTCGATCTGGCCGGGGTCACGCAGACGCTGGTGACCGAGGGTTGTGCGTCGTTCGAGGTCGCTTTCAAGGCGCTTCTGGACTCGGTCGGCGCGAAAAAGGCTGAAGTCCTCGAAGCGGTGTCCTGATACGGGTGCCCCGGTAATCCGGGGCACACCGCCTGGCGACGTCAGGCCTGCGACGCCAGTGTGTCCGCCCACGCCTCGATCGAGTCGCCGCTGCTCATCCCCGGAGTGACAAGGCCGTCGATCATGAAGGTCGGCGTGGTGTGGATGCCATTCTGACGCGCATAGCGGCACTGCCATTTGATGGCCCGATCCAGGTCAGGGGTCGAGAACGCGGCGCGGAGAGGCACACCGCTCAGATGCTCCAGTCGAGCAATGATGTCATTCGGCGTCGCGTCCCGATTGGGGCCGTCGCAGTGATGTTCGAATTCGAACGCCTCCCGCCTCGCCGCAACGGCGGCCATCACGCGACGGGCCTGTTCCCTGCCCTCGGGCAGGGTCGATGCCGCCAGAATGCACCGCACGATGAGCCCGGAAAACAGGTGCCACGGCTGAGACTGCAGTCTGATGGTGATGGAAAGCCGATCCGGACCGACGTGCTCAAGTAGAACCCATAGCTTGTTGAAGGTCTTGACCGAAAACGGGCAGGTTGGTTCCAGAAAGACGTCCAGACGCCTGGGCCCGTGTCCCCACGTCAGTTCTGCGGCATGCCATGCGGTCGTAACCATGGTCGGGGTCCTCTCGATCCCGCCGTTGCGCAACGCGCCGGACGGACAGGCGTTGAACAGTGCCGACATCGCGCCGCCGAGGCGCCATGTGCAATGCCGGCATGTTTGATTAGGGTCATGGTATCAGCTCTGAGCCGCCCTACATATGTCTGGCGTGGCCACAAGGCTGCTCACACAAGGAGGATTACAATGGCCGAAAAGTCCACTGCCGCGAAATCTGCGCAGATCAAGTCGCACCTCGGCACCCCCACCGACCTCGGTGCCGATGCCGTGCGCGACGTAAGCGCTGGCCTTAAGGAACTGCTGGCCGATGTCTTCGCGCTTTACATCAAGACGAAGAATTTTCACTGGCACATGAGTGGTCGCCACTTCACGGAGTATCACGAACTGCTCGACGCACAGAGTGATCAGATCTTCGCCATGACCGATCCTCTGGCCGAACGCGCACGCAAGATCGGCGGAACGACACTGCACTCCGTCGGCGAAATCGCACGCCTCAAGCGCATCCCGGACAATGATGCCGAGTATGTCACCCCGGAAGACATGCTGGCTGAGCTCCGCGAAGACAATCTGTCCCTGACCCGCAGCCTGCGCGCGGTCCATGCCGTATGCGACGAGGGCAACGACGTCGCGACGGCCAGCCTTATTGAGAACTGGATCGACGAGACCGAGCGTCGGACGTGGTTTCTGTTCGAATCCACCCGACCGGCCCCGGGCGCCAACAGCTGATGTCAAAAAAAGCCTGGAGGCGCCCTGCGCACCTTCAGGCTAATATTCTCGTCTCAGGGCGTTCCTGATTGAACCAGGCGTCAGGCTTTGGACTTGCGAGACCGCGCCCGGCCGAACAGCTCGAGACGGCGGCTGACAAGGTCATAGCCCATTCGCGCGGCAATCGTCTCCAGCAGCTTCTCAAGCGCCGCGTCCTCGAATTCCGTCACGCGACCGCTTTCGATATCGATCAGATGGTAATGCTGATGGTCGTCCGTCCGCTCGTAACGCGCCCGACCGCCGCCGAAGTCCCGCCTGTGAAGGATGCCGTGCTCCTCAAAAAGTCGCACGGTCCGATAGACAGTCGCTATGGAAATACGTGGATCGACGGCCATGGCGCGCCGATAAAGCTCCTCAACATCGGGATGATCGTCTGATTCCGACAACACATGGGCGATTGTTCGCCGTTGTCCGGTCAGTTTCATTCCCTTTTCGCGGCATAGTTCAGCGATCGGGGAGTCCAGGGAGGGCGTATCACTCATCAGGAGGCAGTGTAGCGACGAAAGAGCATCAGGGTCCAACTGAATCAGAAAACACAGCGTCCGCGAAGCGGTGGACGATCACAGTCGATCAGCACGCTTTGGATGCCGCCGCGTTACACCACCATGTCCGCTCTGACCTCGTCTAGACGACCCGTGCGGCGGGCGCAATCGCCATCCGCCGGACCGAAGGGGTCGGGCCCGGCGTGACGCCAGGCCCTTATCCGTTACAACCGGCCCATCACCAGAAGAATGATCACGATCAGCAGTACCAGGCCAAGGCCGCCCGAAGGGTAATAGCCCCAACCAGCACTGTAGGGCCACGTCGGCAGCGCGCCCAGAAGCAGCAGGATCAGAATAATAAGCAGAATTGTACTCATGAACGGGGTCCCTTCGCTTTCTTGGCGCCAGCCCGTAAGACTGATCTTTCGTATAAGGGATGACGACGACAGAAGTTCGCGGCACCCATCACGATATTAAAACAAAAAAGGCGGCCCGGAGGCCGCCTTTCCTGTTTGTCGACATGCTTATGTAAATAGACTGACACCAAGAAGCGCCATGACCAGAAACACGACGAAAATCAGTATGGCGATAAAGAACAGGATACGGGCCACACCCGCAGCGGCGGACGAAATGCCCGTGAAGCCCAAGAGGCCCGCGACCAGCGAAATCACCAGGAAAAGAAGCGCAAGCTTCAACATGTGTGGAATTCCCCAACTTATACCCGCATCCGTGTGATACGGGCTCAGATGTGGGCTATACGCGCGAAATGCGTGTCAGTTCACGCCTGAAACGGCGCAGTAACGATGTTGTTCGCCGCTTCGCGTGCGCGCATTATCGACGCCGGATCATCCGCCCCAGCACCAGACCCACAAATGCCGAGACCCCAAGAGCCAGCAAGGGTCGGTCAACGGTCCAGTCCCGCAGCACACCCAGCGAACCGCATCCACTCTTGCACACGCAACGCGTCATACCGGCAACGCTGCAGCCGGACGCAGCCTCGGTCGCGAGGGGGCGCACGCCACTTTCGAGAGAGAATGGCTCCACAGTCGTATCGTCGCTCATCAGTTCCTCCTGTCACAAAACAACCCGAGTCTAGCGAACCCGAGTGCTGCAGGGAACGCCTGAGCGTGTCCCGGGTCCGTCTCCGTTCCCGACCGTTGTGCATAAAAAAAACCGGCCCCTGAGGGCCGGCTTTTCTCCACGCACCAACGGCGATCACGGAGATCAGGCCGCGAGAGCATCGTCGTTGTTGATTTCCGGCTTCGGGCCGCTGTCCTGACCCTTGGCCAGAACGTCGCGATCAACGAGCTCGATCACGGCCATGTCGGCGGCATCACCATAACGCATGCCGGCCTTCAGCACCCGGGTATAGCCGCCCTGGCGCGTCGCATAACGCTCGGCAACCGCCGAGAACAGCTTGGCAACAATCGTGTTATCGCGAAGCTGGGCATAGGCCTGGCGACGGGCGTGCAGATCGCCACGCTTACCGAGCGTGATCAGCTTCTCGACCACCGGGCGAAGCTCCTTCGCCTTGGGCAGCGTCGTCGTGATCTGCTCGTGCTTGATGAGGGCGACGGCCATGTTGCGGAACATGGCGGCGCGGTGGGTAGACGTTACGCCGAGTTTCCGGCCGGCAACACCATGACGCATGATAAGTTCTTCCTGTTCTTCCGGTCCAGAGGCTCAGAACGGCTCGTCGAGCCGCTTGGCCAGATCCTCGATATTCTCCGGCGGCCATGCCGGCACATTCATGCCCAGCGACAGACCCATGGAGGTCAGAACCTCCTTGATCTCGTTGAGCGACTTGCGGCCAAAGTTAGGCGTCCGCAGCATTTCCTGCTCCGTCTTCTGAACGAGATCGCCAATGTAGACGATGTTATCGTTCTTCAGGCAGTTCGCACTGCGGACCGACAACTCCAGCTCATCCACCTTGCGAAGAAGGTTGCGATTGAACGGAAGATCGTCCTGCGGCTCTTCGGTGCGGACCGGACGGGGCTCGTCGAAATTGATGAACAGCTGCAGCTGATCCTGAAGGATGCGCGCAGCGAGAGCCACCGAGTCCTCAGCCGTCACCGCGCCGTTCGTCTCAACCGTCAGAAGCAGCTTGTCGTAGTCGGTGACCTGACCAACACGGGTCGGCTCCACCTTGTACGACACGCGACGCACGGGCGAGTAGATCGCATCGATCGGGATAAGGCCGATCGGCGCGTCTTCGGGACGGTTGGCGGCAGCGGGCACGTACCCCTTGCCGACATTGACCGTCAACTCCATGCCGAGCTTCACGCCTTCGTCCAGCGTGCAGATCACCAGCTCGGGGTTCATCACTTCGATGTCGTGACCGGTCTGGATCTGCTTGGCGCGAACCTCACCAGGCCCGGTCGCCGTCAGCATCATCCGCTTCGGCCCCTCGCCGTGCATACGCAGGGCAAGTTGCTTGATGTTCAGCACGATGTCGGTGACATCCTCGCGGACGCCGGGCACCGACGAGAACTCGTGCAGGACGCCGTCGATCTGGATCGCCGTAACCGCAGCACCCTGCAGCGACGACAACAGGACACGCCGGATCGCATTGCCGAGCGTCATGCCAAAGCCGCGCTCAAGCGGCTCGGCGACAACCGTCGCGGTGCGAGACGGCTCGGAGCCCGGCTCGACTTCCAGCTTTTCCGGCTTGATCAGGGACTGCCAGTTTTTCTGGAGGACCAAGGTGATGGCCTTTCAAAATGCGTGACCCCGGCAGTCGCGGGGCAAGGAGGGCGAAGCGTTCCAGCCCCCGCTTTCGCGGGGCGTAGACTCAGACGCGGCGACGCTTGCGCGGACGGCAGCCGTTGTGGGGCACCGGCGTCATGTCACGGATCGCCGTGATCGAGAAGCCGACGGCCTGCAGCGCGCGAAGAGCGCTCTCGCGCCCCGAACCCGGGCCGGACACTTCGATCTCGAGGGTCTCCATGCCATGTTCACGGGCCTTGCGTCCCGCGTCCTCGGCAGCGACCTGGGCGGCATACGGCGTGGACTTGCGCGAGCCTTTGAAGCCCTGCGCGCCAGCCGACGACCAGGCGATCGCATTACCCTGCGCGTCCGAGATCGTGATCATGGTGTTGTTGAACGTGGAAAGCACATGGGCCACGCCCGAGATAATGTTCTTGCGCTCTTTCTTACGAATACGCGGAGCGGCGGCCTTCGCCATGGTTTCTTCGTCCTGTCAGTTCGGGCGCCGGTAAAGGCCGGATAACCCTTCAATATCGTCACTCAAACGCCGGGAGAGGCTCACCCGGTCACCCGGGCAGCCCCTACCGCATCGCTATCAGCGCGTGGCCTTCTTCTTGCCGGCGATCGCCACAGCCTTACCCTTGCGGGTACGGGCGTTGGTATGCGTCCGCTGACCGCGCACCGGAAGACCGCGACGATGGCGGAGGCCGCGATAGCAGCCCAGATCCATCAGACGCTTGATGTTCATCGCGACCTCACGACGAAGATCACCCTCGACACGATATTCGCCATCGATCAGCTCGCGGATCTTGGCAATTTCGTCATCGCTCAGCTCGTTAACACGACGGGCATCGGCGATCTCAAGGCGCTTGCAGATTTCCTGCGCCTTCGTCTCACCGATTCCGTAGATATAACGCAGCCCAATCGTCACCCGCTTGTTGGACGGGATATTCACGCCGGCAATACGCGCCACGCCATTCACTCCTAGCCTGCCAGGTGTTGTTCCCGGCATGAAAAATTGTCCCGCCCGTGTCCGGGTCCGGGCCTTCCCGCAGCAGCCGCTCGCCGCCGTCAGGGAAAAATGTCCATATCCAGAGGGCGCGGCATAAACCGAGACCCATCCAGAGTCAACGAAATCAGATCACTTTTTCGTGATCTCCTCGATCCGCTGCATGACGATATCCACCGCCTGGCTTACAGACGCGATGTCCTGCATGCCGTCGACACTGAAAAGTCGCCCCTGCGCACGGTAGTGCGGCAGGATGGGTGCCGTCTGCCGGTGGTAGGCCTCAAGTCGCGCCTTGACGGTTTCACGGTTGTCGTCGGCACGGCGGATGAACTCATGCCCGCCGCATACGTCGCAGACTCCGGCCACTTTCGTGGGTTTGGACACGTCATTGTATCCGGCACCGCACGCGGCGCACGTGAACCGTCCCGCGATGCGGTCGGCCAGTGCCGAATGGTCAACCTCCAGCGACAACACGCCGTCGATTTTCACGCCCCGAGACGCCAGCATAGCGTCCAGTGCGGCTGCCTGTGCTTCGGTTCGCGGGAATCCGTCGAGAATGAAGCCCCGCGCGCAATCCGGCTGCGACACACGAGACTCGAGCATCGCGATAATGATCGAATCGGGAACGAGCTGCCCGGCTTCCATCAAAGCCTTCGCCTCGAGGCCGATCGGTGTCGACGCCTTCACCTCCGCCCGGAGCATGTCCCCGGTCGAAATCTGAACGATCCCGTACTTCTCTTCCAGACGCTTGGCCTGCGTTCCCTTGCCCGCACCAGGGGGGCCCAGCAAAATGAGATTCATCGCCCGCGTCCCCGCCGCCGGGAGCGCTGGATCAGACCCTGATACTGGTGTGCCACGAGGTGGGACTGAATCTGGGTGACCGTATCGATGGTGACGGACACGATGATGATCAGGCTGGTCCCACCAAAATAGAACGGAACGTTGTAATGGCTGATCAGCACCTGCGGCAGCAAGCAGACCGCTACGAGATACAATGCTCCGATAACGGTCAGTCGCGTCAGGATACGGTCGAAATAGGTCGCCGTGTTGGCGCCGGGTCTGATCCCCGGCACGAAGCCGCCCTGCTTTCGCAGATTATCGGCCGTCTCTTCCGGATTGAACGTCACCGCCGCATAGAAAAAGGAGAAAAACAGGATCATCAGCGCATAGAACAGCATGTACAGCGGCTGCCCCTGCCCCAGTTCCTGCCCCAGGAACGAGAGCCAACCCGGCATGTTCTTGCCGTTCATGAAGCCCGCCACCGTGACGGGGATCAGCAGCACTGACGATGCGAAGATGGGCGGAATCACGCCCGCAGTGTTGACCTTGAGCGGCATGTGGCTCGACTCGCCGCCAAACATGTGTCGGCCCACCTGACGCTTGGGATACTGGATCACCACGCGGCGCTGCGCCTGTTCCATGAACACGATGAACGCGATCGTCGCCGCCGCCAGCATGAGAAAGATGATCACGAAGATCGGCGACAGCGCGCCCGTGTAGCCAAGCTGGAACAGACTGGCCAGAGCATGCGGCAGGTTCGCGACGATACCCGCGAAGATGATCAGCGAGATACCGTTGCCGACGCCACGGGATGTGATCTGCTCACCCAGCCACATCAGGAACATCGTCCCGCCAACCAGAGTGATGACGCAGGACACGATGAAGAACACACCGGGATTGATGACCGCAGAGCCTGCCTGGCTGTGCATGCTCTCAAGCCCAACGGCAATCCCGTAGGCCTGAAACAGCGCAATGACCACCGTCAGATAACGGGTGTACTGATTCAGCCGCTTGCGCCCCTGCTCGCCTTCCTTCTTCAGCGACTCCAGCGAGGGAAGCGCCGTCGACATCAGCTGAACGATGATGGACGCGCTGATATAGGGCATGATGTTGAGTGCGAACACCGTCATGCGCCCCAAGGCGCCCCCGGTGAACATGTCGAACATGCCAAGAATGCCGCCCTGATGCTGGGCAAGAAGTTGCCCCATCACGGTCGCATCCACCCCGGGGACCGGGATGTAGGTTCCCAGGCGATAGACGATCAAGGCGGCCAGAGTAAACCAGATCCGCTTCTTGAGTTCTGTCGCCTTGGAAAATGCCTTGATGTTGATGCTGGCAGCGATCTGATCCGCGGCGGATGCCATCCGCAGTCCTTTCACAAAAACAGCGTCGCCGCGAAGCGGGACGCTGTCATGGTCTCTGTCAATTCAGGATGACCGGCATCGCCGGAAAGGCAAGCGAATTCGCATCCGCTTGCCCCACCGACATCAGGCAGCGGCCGGGGCCTCGGTCGCCGGGACCTTCACCGATCCACCCGCCTTCTCCACCGCAGCAACGGCCGCAGCAGACGCGCCGGACACTTCGACAGTGACCGAGCGGCTGATCTCACCCGACGCCAGAAGGCGGACACCAGCATAACGGCCCGTGCCAACCAGACCAGCCTTGGCCAGAACCTCTTCGGTCACAACCGCAGAGCCGTCGATCTTGCCGTCCGCGATCGCCTTGTCGAGCGCACCGAGATTGACCGGTGCATAGACCTTGCGGAAGATATTCTTGAAGCCGCGCTTGGGAAGACGGCGATACAGCGGCAGCTGACCACCTTCGAACCCGTTCAGCGAGACGCCTTCACGCGCCTTCTGACCCTTCACACCCTTACCGGAGGTCTTGCCCTTACCGGATCCGATGCCTCGGCCGAGCCGCTTCTTACGATACCGAGAGCCCTCGTTATCGCGCAGTTCGTTCAAATTCATCTCAGTCCTCCACCTTCACCAGGTGGGCCACCTTGCGGATCATGCCGCGCACGGAGGGTGTATCCTCCAGCTCGCGCACGCGCCCGATGCCATTAAGGCCAAGACCAACCAGGGTTGCCTGCTGGCCCGGCTTACGTCCGTTACCCGATGCGATCTGACGGATACGAACGGTCGCTTTTGTCTCAGACATCTGCCACCTCCGCCGCTTCGCGCTTACCAAGGATATCGGACACCTTCTTGCCACGACGATTGGCAACCAGACGCGGGCTCGCACAACGCTCCAGAGCGGCAAACGTCGCCTTGACCATGTTGTGCGGGTTCCGCGTGCCGAGTGACTTCGCCACAACGTCGTTAACGCCAAGGCTCTCGAAGACGGCGCGCATCGGGCCGCCCGCGATGATTCCGGTGCCGGCGTCAGCCGCGCGCAGGATGACCTTGCCCGCGCCAAAGTGACCAGCGACGTCGTGATGAAGGGTACGACCCTCCTTCATCGGGACGCGGATCATGTGACGCTTCGCGTGCTCTGTTGCCTTGCGGATCGCCTCGGGCACCTCACGCGCCTTACCGGCGCCAAAGCCGACACGGCCCTTCTGGTCGCCGACGACAACGAGGGCCGCAAAGGCAAAACGACGGCCGCCCTTGACCACTTTCGCAACGCGATTGATCGTTACCAGCTTGTCGACGAGGCCATCGTCCTCGCGCTCACGTTGCTCGCGGCCGCCTCGGCCGCCTTCTCTCGGTTCACGTGCCATGTGCGTGATCCTTCCGCTCAGAACGAGAGACCGCCCTCGCGGGCAGCCTCCGCCAGGGCCTTGACGCGCCCATGATACAGATACGAGCCGCGGTCGAAGACAACCAACGACACACCCGCCGCGACCGCGCGCTCAGCAACGAGCTTACCGACCGCCGACGCTGCGGCGATGTCCGCCCCCGTCTTGCCACCTTCGCGAAGCGACTTGTCGAGCGTCGAGGCGGACGCAAGCGTCACGCCTGCGGCGTCGTCGATCACCTGAGCGTAAATGTTCTTGCCTGACCGGAACACCGACAGGCGCGGACGCCCGCCGCTCTTGCGGCGAAGCTGGAAGCGCAGACGCGTGCGGCGGCGCTCCCGCAGATCCTGCTGCGTGCTCATTACTTCTTCTTGCCTTCCTTGCGACGGAGGACTTCCGTCTCGTAGCGGACACCCTTGCCCTTGTAGGGCTCAGGCTTGCGGAAGCTGCGGATGTCGAGGGCAACCTGCCCCACGCGCTGCTTGTCGATTCCTTCGACCACCACCGCCGTCGGGCGGGGCGTCGTGATCTTGATCCCCTGCGGGATCGGATACACGACATCGTGCGAATAACCGAGATTCAGCACCAGGTTGGAACCCTGCACCGCGGCACGGTAACCCGTTCCGGTGATTTCGAGCGTCTTCGAATATCCTTCGGAAACCCCCTTCACCAGATTGGCGACCAGAGCGCGGGTCGTGCCCCACATCATCCGGGCCTGCGCGTCCTCGCCAATCGGCGTGACCGAGACCTTTCCGTCCTGAATTTCCGTCGTGACCTTGTCCGACAGAGGCAACTGCAGCTCGCCGAGCTTACCCGTCGCCTTGAGGATTCCGTCGACGATCGTCACCTGCACACCGGCAGGCAGTTCGACCGGATATTTACCAACTCGTGACATATCGCCCTCCTCAGAAGACGCGGCAGAGGACTTCGCCGCCAACATTGGCAGCGCGCGCCTCGGCGTCGGAGAGGACGCCACGCGGCGTCGACAGGATGGACACGCCGAGACCGGCATACACCCGCGGCAATTCCTTGATCTTGGAATACACGCGACGGCCCGGCTTGGACACGCGGTGGATTTCCTTGATGACCGGCTCGCCGTCCGTGTACTTCAGTTCAATGCGAAGCTGAGCGACACCCTTACGGATTTCCTCAAGCGAGAAACCGCGGATATAACCCTCGCGGCGCAGAGCCTCGAGGACATTCGCGCGCAGCTTCGAGGCGGGCGCAACACAGGCGGCATGACGCGCGCGCTGTGCGTTGCGGATCCGGGTGAGCATATCACCCAGCGGATCTGAAAGAGACATCTTAAACCCGCCTTACCAGCTCGATTTGACCATACCGGGAATCTGACCGTTCGAGGCCAGATCACGCAGCGCCACGCGGCACAGCTGGAACTTCCGGTAGTTGGCGCGGGGACGACCCGTCAGTTTGCAGCGAAGACGCACGCGAACGCGTGAGCCATTACGCGGAAGCTCCGCCAGCTTCAAGGACGCATCGAACCGCTCTTCCACAGGAAGGGTGCGATCCATGACGATGTTCTTGAGTGCGGTCCGCTTTGCCTCGTCCCGCTTCGCCATGCGCTCACGGCGATCGTTGCGGTTGACGGCAGAGATCTTGGCCATGCCTGTATCTATCCTCCGGAACCTGTCGGGCCAGTCCCAACGGTTTTCCAAACAACGTGTCTATAAAGTCTTTCGACCACCGGGCGAAAGCCCTAATTTGCCGCTTCAGGCGGCAAATGGCATGTCAAAAGCCTTGAGAAGAGCCTTTGCCTCGGCATCGGTCTTGGCGGACGTCACGAAAATGATGTCCATTCCGCGAACGTCGTCGACCTTATCGTACTCGATTTCCGGGAACACGATCTGTTCCTTGAGACCCAGCGCGAAATTGCCACGTCCGTCGAAGCCCTTGTTCGCCGGGAGTCCACGGAAATCGCGAATGCGCGGCATCGCGATCGTGACCAGGCGATCCAGGAATTCGTACATCTGCGCGCGACGCAGCGTCACCTTGCAGCCGATCGGCAGACCTTCGCGAATCTTGAAGCCGGCGATCGCCTTCTTCGCGACCGTCTTGACAGGCTTCTGACCTGCAATCAACGTCAGCTCCGCCACCGCGGTGTCGAGCTTCTTCTGGTCGCCGGCAGCTTCGCCCACGCCCATGTTGATCACGATCTTCTCGAGGCGCGGAACCTGCATCTCGTTGGTGTAGGCAAACTGCTCGCGCAATTTCGCGCGCAGCTCGTCCTGGTACAGCTTGTGCAGCCGGGGCGTCGGCCGGCCAACCGTTGAGTCAGACATCCCCGCCTCCTCAGCCTTCGATGACTTCGCCGGTCGCCTTGGCGACGCGGACCTTACGACCGTCCTCGAGCACACGGAAACCAACGCGCGTCGGCTTGCCACTCTTGGGGTCAACGAGCTTCAGGTTCGACAGGTGCACCGATGCCTCACGCTCGATGATCCCACCTTCCTGACCCATGCGGCCGGGCTTCGTGTGACGCTTGGCCACGGCAACACCACGCACCACAGCGCGGTCATCCTTCGGCAGGACGGCCAGCACCTCTCCCTGCGTTCCCTTGGAGGAACCCGTCACGACGACGACCTGGTCGCCTTTCTTGATTCGCGCAGCCATCACAGCACCTCCGGCGCCAGCGAGATGATCTTCATGAACTTGCGCGCGCGCAGTTCACGGACGACCGGGCCAAAGATACGCGTGCCAATCGGCTCCTGCTGCTTATTGATCAGCACGGCTGCGTTCTTGTCGAAACGGATGGCCGAACCATCGGGGCGGCGAACCGGGTAGGACGTACGAACGATGACGGCCTGATGGACATCACCCTTCTTTACCTTGCCACGGGGGATCGCTTCCTTGACGGACACGACGATCACGTCGCCGACCGAGGCAGTCTTCCGCTTGGAACCGCCCAGCACCTTGATGCACTGCACCTGACGCGCACCCGAGTTATCGGCGACGTCGAGGTTGGTCTCGGGATGGATCATTCTCTAATGCCCCTCTTACGCTTCGACGCCGACTGCGTCAGCGCCAATGGTCGAGCCATTGCGTGCGACGACGGTCCAGGTCTTGCGCTTTGAAATCGGCGTGCATTCTTCGATGCGCACCATATCCCCGATCTTGCACTCGTTCAGTTCATCATGAGCCGCATACTTCTTCGAGCGGCGGATGAACTTCTTATAAAGCGGATGCATGACGCGGCGATCGACAAGGACGGTCACCGTCTTGTCCATCTTGTCCGACGTCACGCGCCCGGTAAGGACGCGCTTTGGCATCGTCCCGAACTCCTTACGATTTAGCCGCAGGCGCAGTGGCGCCCGCGGTATTCTTTGCCACGGCCTGCGCCGCGAGAGTCTTGACCCGGGCGATGGCGCGGCGCACCACGCGAACCCGGCTCTGTCCTTCGGTCTGACCAGTCGCGCTCTGGAACCGCAGATTGAACTGCTCACGCTTCAGCTCCAGCAGCAGCGCCTGCAATTCGTCCGCGGTCTTGGCACGCAGATCAGCCGGCTTGTATGCCTCAGCCATCTTACGCCTCCCCGACACGGGTAACGAATTTCGTCTTGATCGGCAGCTTCGCGGCACCCAAGGTCAAGGCTTCCTTGGCGACTTCCGGCGGCACGCCTTCGATCTCGAACAGGATGCGGCCGGGCTTGACCCGTGCCACCCAATATTCCGGAGATCCCTTGCCGGAGCCCATACGCACTTCTGCAGGCTTTGTCGAGACCGGAAGGTCGGGAAAGATACGAATCCACACGCGACCGGCACGCTTCATCGCGCGGGTGATGGCCCGGCGCGACGCCTCGATCTGTCGCGCGGTGATGCGCTCTGGCTCAAGGGCCTTCAGGCCGAACGCACCGAAGTTCAGTGTCGTGCCGCCCTTCGCCAGCCCATGAATGCGGCCCTTGTGGGCCTTGCGGAATTTCGTCCGCTTCGGAGAAAGCATTGTCCTGTATCCTCTGCGCCGCGCGGCGCCCTAGCGTCCAGTGACCAGTCCTGCAGCTTAGCGCTGCGGAGCCTGCTCGGCAGCGCGACGATCCTGCGCCAACGGGTCATGGGCAAGAATTTCGCCCTTGAAGATCCAAACCTTCACGCCACACGTGCCGTAGGTGGTCTTCGCCGTCGCGACACCGTAATCGATGTCGGCGCGCAGCGTGTGCAAAGGCACGCGGCCTTCGCGATACCACTCGACACGGGCGATCTCGGCACCACCCAGACGGCCACTGCAGTTGATCCGGATCCCCTGCGCACCCAGACGCATTGCCGACTGAACCGCACGCTTCATGGCGCGACGGAAGGCGACTCGACGCTCGAGCTGCTGCGCGATGTTCTCGGCGACCAGGGTCGCATCGATCTCGGGCTTGCGGATCTCGACGATGTTCAGCGCGACGTCGGCCTTGGCCATGCGCGTCAGCTCCTTGCGGAGCGCGTCGATATCCTGACCCTTCTTGCCGATGACAACGCCAGGGCGTGCAGCGTAGATCGTCACGCGCGGCTTCTTGGCCGGGCGCTCGATGACCACGCGCGACACACCAGCACCAGAAAGCTTGCGACGCAGGTGCGAACGCAGCTTCAGGTCATCATGCAGCAGACGGGCATAGTCCGCACCGGCATACCAGCGGCTGTCCCAGGTGCGATTGACGCCGAGACGAAGCCCGACAGGATTGACTTTGTGTCCCATGGATCAGGCCGCCTTCTGCTCGGTCGAGGGTGCTTCGGCTTCGGGCGCGCGCTCGGCGACGACGATCTTCAGATGACTGAAGAACTTCTCGACGCGCGCCGACCGGCCACGGCCACGCGCATGGAAACGGCGCATGACGATGGACTTGCCAACCTCGGCCGTCTTGACCACGAGCTGGTCGACGTCGAGCTGATGGTTGTTCTCCGCGTTCGCGATCGCGCTCTCCAGGGTCTTCTTGACTTGCTGGGCGATGCGACGCTTGGAGAAGGTCAGCGTCGCGACGGCCTGCGAGGCAGGCTTGTTGCGAATCAGACCGGCAACCAGGTTCAGCTTGCGCGGGCTGACGCGGATATTGCGCGTCACGGCCTGCGCTTCGGTTTCCGCGAGCGTGCGCGGATGCTTCGGCTTGCTCATGATCAGCCCCGCTTCGACTTCTTGTCCGACGCATGGCCGGTGAAGGTGCGGGTCGGTGAGAACTCGCCGAACTTGTGTCCGACCATGTTCTCGGTGACCTGCACCGGCAGGAATTTGTGACCGTTATAGACGCCGAACGTCAGACCGACGAACTGCGGCAGGATCGTGGAACGACGCGACCAGATCTTGATCACCTCGTTGCGACCGGAAGCGCGGGAGGCTTCGGCCTTTTTGAAAAGGAACCCGTCAACGAACGGTCCCTTCCAGACGGAACGTGCCATCTCTGTGCCCCTTACTTGCCGGTCTTGCGGCGACGGATGATCAAGCTGTCCGTCTTCTTGTTGACGCGGGTCTTGTAACCCTTCGTCGGCTTACCCCATGGCGTGACCGGATGACGGCCGCCCGACGTACGGCCTTCACCGCCACCGTGCGGATGGTCGACCGGGTTCATGACGACGCCTCGGTTGTGCGGACGACGGCCCAGCCAGCGCGAACGGCCGGCCTTGCCCATATGCTGGTTCATGTTGTCCGGGTTGGACACGGCGCCCACGGTCGCCATGCACTCACCGCGCACAACGCGCAACTCGCCCGACTGCAGCTTGATCTGTGCGTAGCCGGAGTCCTTGCCCACCAGCTGGCAGTAGGTGCCAGCCGAACGCGCAATTTTGCCACCGGCGCCCTGCTTGAGCTCGATGTTGTGCAAGATCGTGCCGACGGGAATGGCCGACAACGGCATAGCGTTGCCCGGCTTGATGTCGACGCGCTGGCCGGCGACAACCTGGTCGCCCGCCTTCAGACGCTGGGGTGCCAGGATGTAGGACAGCTCGCCGTCCTCATACTTGATCAGCGCGATGAAGGCCGTGCGGTTCGGATCGTATTCCAGCCGTTCGACAGTGCCGACCACGTCGAACTTGCGACGCTTGAAGTCGACGTAACGATACGACTGCTTGTGACCACCGCCACGAAAGCGCGACGTCGTGCGACCGTGATTGTTACGGCCGCCGGACTTGTTCTTGCCCTCGGTCAGCTGCTTGACAGGCTTGCCCTTCCACAGTTCCGACCGATCGATCAGAACCGTTCCGCGCAGGCTCGGCGTAACGGGATTAAAGTGCTTGAGTGCCATGGTGTCCTATCCCGCGTCAGCCCAGCTTCGCGGTCAGGTCGATCGACTGACCTTCGGCAAGCTGAACAAACGCCTTCTTGATGTCGGAACGCTGGCCGGGACGGCCCTTGAAGCGCTTCGTCTTGCCCTTCTGGACAAGCGTATTCACGCCCAGGACCTTCACACCGAACAGGGTCTCAACCGCGACCTTGATCTCCGGCTTGGTCGCGTCGATCGCAACCTTGAAGACCACCTGGTTCTTTTCGGAGAGGGCCGTCGCCTTCTCCGTGATCAGCGGCGCGCGAACGATGTCATACATCGCCTCACGCGACAGCCGCTCCGCCTTGCGACGGATTGCAAGCACGTTGGTCATGCCAGGCGCTCCTTCAGGCCCTCGACCCCGGCGCGGGTGATCACCAGCACCTCGTGGTTGAGGATGTCATACACATTCGCGCCCACCGTCGGCAGAACGTCGATCTTCGGCAGGTTGCGTGCCGCACGGCTGAACTGCTCGTCCACCGTCGCGTCGACGATCAGCGCCGATGTCCAGCCCAGCACCTTCAGCTTCGCCGCGAGATCGGCAGTCTTCGTCGCACCTGACGCAGCGTCGAGCACGATAAGCTTGCCATCCGCCGCCTTCTGCGACAGGGCCGAGATCAGACCGAGGCGACGAACCTTCTTCGGAAGGTCATAGCCATGGTCACGCACGACCGGGCCATGCACGGCGCCACCGGTCCGGAACTGCGGCGCGCGCAGCGAACCCTGACGGGCCGAGCCCGTGCCCTTCTGCTTGTAGGGCTTCTTGGTCGTCCCGGAGACCTCCCCCATGCCCTTCACCTTGTGGGTGCCGGCACGGCGCTTGGCGAGCTGCCAGTGAACGACGCGCGCCATGATGTCGGCACGCGGAGTTGCTCCGAAAATCTCGTCCGGCAGCGTGGCCGTGCCTGCGCTGCCATTGTCGAGGGTCTTGATATCGTAATCCATAACCCGCACCTCAGCCCGCAGCCGCTGCCAGAGCCGCCGGATACGGCGCCTCGGCATGACGGGCCTTCTTGATCGCATCCCGAACCAGAACGAGACCATTCTTGCCGCCCGGGATCGAGCCGCGCACCATGATCAGGTTCTTGTCAACGTCGACAGCCGCGATCTCGAGGTTCAGCGTGGTCACACGCTCAGAACCGAGATGGCCTGCCATCTTCTTGTTCTTGAAGGTCTTGCCCGGATCCTGGCGGTTACCGGTCGAACCATGCGAACGGTGCGAAACCGAGACACCGTGCGAGGCTTCGAGACCGGCGAAGTTCCAGCGCTTCATCGCGCCCGCGAAGCCCTTACCCTTGCTGGTGCCGGTCACGTCAACCTTCTGGCCGACCACGAAATGGGCCGCCGTCACGGTTGCGCCGGGCTCAAGCAGGGCGTCGTCGGCGACGCGGAACTCAACCAGGTTCTTTTTGGGCTCCACCTTCACGCGGGCAAAATGGCCGCGGTTCGGCTTGGAGACATTCTTCACCTTGGCGTTGCTGATACCCAGCTGCACGGCGGTGTAGCCGTCGCGCTCCTGAGTACGGGCATCGACCACCTGCACATTATCGAGATGCAGGACAGTGACCGGCACATGTGTGCCGTCTTCCTTGAAAAGCCGGGTCATACCCAGCTTCTTTGCGATCAATCCGGTGCGCATCGTCTGGACCTTAGAGTTTGATCTCGACATCCACGCCAGCGGCGAGGTCGAGCTTCATGAGGGCGTCCACGGTTTGCGGCGTTGGCTCGACGATGTCGAGCAGGCGGCGATGAGTCCGAATCTCGAACTGCTCGCGGCTTTTCTTGTCCACGTGGGGTGAGCGGTTCACCGTGAACCGTTCGATATGCGTCGGCAGCGGGATAGGACCCCGAACCCGCGCACCCGTACGCTTCGCCGTGTTCACGATCTCCTTCGTGCTGTTATCCAGCACGCGGTGATCATATGCCTTCAGGCGAATGCGGATGTTCTGGTTGTCCATCTTCTGTTCAGTCCAACTGTGCTGGGTCTGCCAGCGATAACTGGGGGTACTGTCCCGACCGCTAAAGCAGACCCCGGCCGGATTGCTCCGGCCGGGGCCGCCAGTTCCGGGCCGTGTGACCCGTTTTACTCGGTGATGGAAGCCACCACGCCGGCGCCAACCGTGCGGCCGCCTTCGCGGATCGCGAAGCGCAGGCCTTCATCCATGGCGATCGGGGCGATCAGCTCGACATCCATCGAAATGTTGTCGCCCGGCATCACCATTTCCGTGCCTTCCGGCAGATGGACGACGCCCGTGACGTCGGTCGTGCGGAAGTAGAACTGCGGACGATAGTTGGTGAAGAACGGCGTGTGACGGCCACCCTCTTCCTTCGTCAGGATGTAGGCTTCCGCCTTGAACTTCTTGTGCGGCGTGATGGAGCCCGGCTTGGCCAGAACCTGACCACGCTCGACGTCTTCACGCTTCGTGCCGCGCACCAGCGCACCGATGTTGTCGCCGGCCTCTCCACGATCAAGCAGCTTGCGGAACATCTCAACGCCGGTCACGGTCGTCTTGACGGTCGCGCGCAGGCCCACGATTTCCACTTCGTCACCGACATTGACGACGCCACGCTCGACACGGCCGGTCACCACGGTGCCACGACCCGAGATCGAGAACACGTCTTCGATCGGCATCAGGAACGGACGGTCAACCGGACGCTCCGGCTGCGGGATGTAGTCGTCAACCGCCGCCATCAGCTCAAGAACGCGGTTCTCGCCGACTTCAGGATCGCCCTCTTCGAGCGTCACAAGAGCCGAGCCCTTGACGATGGGGATATCGTCGCCGGGGAACTGGTAGGACGACAGAAGCTCGCGGACTTCCATCTCGACCAGCTCGAGCAGCTCCGGATCGTCAACCTGATCGACCTTGTTCAGGAACACGACCAGGGCCGGAACGCCAACCTGACGGGCCAGCAGAATGTGCTCACGGGTCTGGGGCATCGGGCCGTCAGCGGCCGACACGACCAGGATCGCGCCGTCCATCTGCGCCGCACCGGTGATCATGTTCTTCACGTAGTCAGCGTGACCCGGGCAGTCGACGTGCGCGTAGTGGCGCTTCGCCGTCTCGTACTCGACGTGCGCGGTCGAGATCGTGATGCCACGAGCGCGCTCTTCCGGCGCCGCATCGATCTGGTCATACGCCTTGAAGGTCGCGCCGCCGGTCTTGGCCAGCGTCTTGGTGATCGCGGCGGTCAGCGAGGTCTTGCCGTGGTCGACGTGACCAATCGTGCCGATATTGCAGTGCGGCTTCGTCCGCTCGAATTTAGCCTTTGCCATCGTCTCTCTCCGTTACCTTGGTCAGCGACCAGGATGCGGTTGTGAATTCTCAATCTTGGCTCGCGCCGACCGAAACCGGCCGACACGACACCATTACCAGCGGTAGTGGCTGAAAGCCTTGTTGGCTTCGGCCATACGGTGCGTGTCTTCGCGCTTCTTGACGGCGGAACCACGATTATTGACCGCGTCCATCAGTTCGTTGGACAGACGGTCCTGCATCGTGTTTTCGCCACGCTTGCGCGACGCATCGATCAACCAGCGGATCGCCAGCGCCTGACGACGCTCGGTGCGAACCTCGACCGGGACCTGATACGTTGCACCGCCGACGCGACGCGAACGCACCTCGACGGCCGGCTTCACATTGTCCAGCGCCGCATGGAACATAGCGACCGGATCAGCGGAAGCACCACCACGACGACGCAGAACGTCGAGCGCACCGTAGACGATGCCTTCGGCAGTGGACTTCTTGCCATCATACATCAGCGCGTTCATGAAACGCGTGATCACGACGTCCCCAAATTTGGGATCGGGAAGAATCTCGCGCTTCACGGCGCGATGACGACGACTCATAACTCGGTATCCCTTACTTCGGACGCTTCGCGCCGTAGAGCGAACGGCGCTGACGACGCTTGGCAATACCCTGGGTATCGAGCACGCCGCGCAGAATGTGGTAGCGCACGCCCGGAAGATCCTTGACGCGACCGCCACGGATCAGAACCACGGAGTGCTCCTGCAGATTGTGCCCCTCGCCGGGGATGTAGCTCACGACTTCGTAGCCGTTGGTCAGACGAACCTTCGCCACCTTACGGAGCGCCGAGTTCGGCTTCTTCGGAGTCGTCGTGTAGACGCGCGTGCAGACGCCGCGCTTCTGCGGACAGCCCTGAAGGGCCGGCACCTTGTTGCGCTTGGCCGCCGGCTCGCGTCCGTTGGCGATCAGCTGATTGATGGTCGGCATTCGCCTTTCCCGATCCTTACAAAATTCGGCCGGCCAACCCAAACCGGCTGCCGACTGTCGTTCACAGTGCACCCGCGCAGCGGAAAAACCGCCACCGAGCGTATATCCACATCCGGCCTGGCCCGAACGATGTTCGGAGAACCGCATGCGCCCAATGCTGTATGCGACGGCCAACAGCACCCAGATGGATGGGGCTAGCCGAGGGCGCGGAACCTACGAAGACCAGACGCGGGAGTCAAGGGCGAGAGCGGAGTCGCGAAACTTATCATGTCGACGACAGCGATCAGGCCTCCGCGCGCATGGCCGGACGGAACCGATGGCGCCTTTTAGCGGTGAATGCCCGGATTTACCACAAAAAAAGACCAGTGCGACTCGCGTCGCACTGGTCTTTTTCACGATTCGACGCCCAGAGCGCCGAACGCCCTTTTACTCGGCGGCGCGCGGCGTGCCGGTGGCCTTCAGACGCTGACGATCCTGGCTTGCCGCCACGGCCCGCAGCTTATTCATCACGCTGCCGGTGCCGGCCGGGATCAGACGCCCGACGATGACGTTCTCCTTCAGGCCGTTCAGCGTGTCGACCTTGCCCGCAGTTGCGGCCTCGGTCAGAACGCGCGTCGTCTCCTGGAACGACGCGGCCGAGATGAACGACTGCGTCTGCAGGGACGCCTTGGTGATGCCCTGAAGGACCGGCATTGCCACCGCCGGGCGCTCACCCGCGTTGAGACGCTTCGTATTCTCGGCCTCGAACTCGATCCGGTCCGCCGTCTCGCCGATCAGATAGGTGGTATCTCCCGGCTCGAGGATCTCGACCTTCTGCAGCATCTGCCGGACGATGACCTCGATGTGCTTGTCGTTGATCTTCACGCCCTGCAGTCGATAGACGTCCTGAATTTCGTTCACGAGGTAGTCGGACAGAGCCTCCACCCCCATGACCTTCAGGATGTCATGCGGCACGCGCGGACCGTCGACCAGCGGATCGCCCTTCTGGACGAAATCGCCTTCCTGCACCGAGACGTGCTTGCCCTTCGGGATCAGGTAGTCCGTCTCTTCGCCGGTCTCGTCGTTCTTCACGATGATACGGCGCTTGGCCTTGTAGTCCTTGCCGAACTCCACGCGACCTTCGGTCTCCGCGATGATCGCGTGATCCTTCGGACGGCGTGCCTCGAACAGTTCTGCCACGCGCGGCAGACCACCCGTGATGTCACGCGTCTTGGAGCCCTCGCGCGGGATACGGGCCAACACGTCACCGGCATGCACGGTCGCGCCATTCTCCACCGACAGCAGCGAATCGGGCGACAGGAAATAGCGTGCATCGTTACCGTTGGCGAGCTTGACCACCTCGCCCCTCGCGTCCTTGAGCTGCAGACGCGGACGCAGATCGACCCCCTTGGACGCCTGCTTGTAGTCCACGACCACCTTCGACGTCAGGCCGGTCACCTCGTCCATCCGCTCGACCAGAGTGATCGAGTCGATCAGGTCGAGATACTCGACCGTGCCAGCCTGCTCGGTGATGATCGGGAGGGTGTAGGGATCCCACTCGGCCATCTTCTGCGCGCGTGCGACCTCGACCCCATCGTCGACCAGAAGACGGGCACCGTACGGCACACGGTAACGGGCACGTTCGGTGCCCTTCTCGTCCGTCAGCAGGATTTCGCAGTTACGCGACATCACGACCGGGACGTTCTGGCTGTTCTGCACCACGTTGCGGTTACGGATCGTGACCTTGCCGTCGCGCGAGGCCTCAACCATCGACTGTTCCGCGCCGCGGGTCGCCGCACCGCCGATGTGGAAGGTACGCATGGTCAACTGCGTGCCGGGTTCGCCGATCGACTGCGCCGCGATCACGCCGACGGCCTCACCGATGTTCACCGGCGTGCCGCGCGCAAGGTCGCGGCCATAGCAGTGGCCGCATACGCCGACGCGCGAGTCGCAGGTCAGGACCGAGCGGATCAGCACGCTCTCGACCCCGGCCTTCTCGATCGCCTCGGCCTCGGCCTCTTCGACTAGGGTGTTGCGCGGATACAGAACCGCACCGGTCGCCGGCTCGACGACGTCGGCGGCCAGCGTGCGGCCCAGGATACGCTCCGACAGCGACGACACGACTTCGCCGCCATCCATGACGGCACGCACGGTCAGGCCGCGTTCGGTGCCGCAGTCTTCCTCGACGATGATGCAGTCCTGAGCCACGTCGACCAGACGGCGCGTCAGGTAGCCCGAGTTCGCGGTCTTCAAAGCCGTGTCCGCCAGTCCCTTACGGGCACCGTGGGTCGACGTGAAGTAATCGAGAACCGACAGACCTTCCTTGAAGTTCGCGATGATCGGCTGCTCGATGATCTCGCCCGACGGTTTAGCCATCAGGCCGCGCATACCCGCAAGCTGCTTCATCTGCGCCGGCGACCCACGCGCGCCGGAATGGCTCATCATCCAGACCGAGTTCGTCGGCTTGCCAATCTCCTGACGGGAGATCTCCTTCATCATCGCGGCCTGCACCTCATCGGTGCACCGCGACCATGCGTCGACGACCTTGTTGTAACGCTCGCCGGCGGTAATCAGGCCGTCCTGATACTGCTGCTCGAACTCCTTGATCTCCGCCGCTGTCCGCTCGACCAATTCCTTCTTCGCATCAGGGATGATCATGTCATCCTTACCGAAGGAGATGCCGGCCTTAGCTGCATGACGGAACCCGAGGCCCATCAGGCGGTCACAGAAAATGACGCACTCTTTCTGGCCGCAGTGACGATAGACCGCGTCGATCACGTCCGAGACGTTCTTCTTGGTCAGCTGCTTGTTGATCAGCGTGAACGGAATTGCATGATGACGCGGCAGGATCTGCGCGATCAGCATGCGGCCCGGCGTCGTGATGAACGACTGCAACACGGACTTGCCATCCGCGTCGACCGTGTCGAAACGCGCGCGGATCTTGTCGTGCAGCTTGATCGCGCCCGTCGTCAGCGCATAGTCGATCTCGCCGATCGAGGCAAAGGACGACGCGCCCTGAACCGTCAGCTTGCCGTCGGCATCGTACTCGTTCTTGTCCGGCGTCACGCCGAACTCGGGCACCTCGAGGCTGAGATAGTACAGCCCGAGCACGATGTCCTGCGACGGCACGATGATCGGCTTGCCGTTCGCGGGGCTGAGGATGTTGTTGGTCGACATCATCAGCACACGCGCTTCAAGCTGGGCCTCCAGGCTCAGCGGCACATGAACGGCCATCTGATCGCCGTCGAAGTCCGCGTTGAACGCGGTGCACACCAGCGGATGCAGCTGGATCGCCTTACCTTCGATCAGGATCGGCTCGAACGCCTGGATGCCCAGGCGATGCAACGTCGGCGCGCGGTTGAGCATCACCGGATGTTCGCGGATAACCTCTTCCAGGATATCCCAGACTTCCGGACGCTCCTTTTCCACCATCCGCTTCGCGGCCTTGATGGTCGTGGCGTGCCCATAGAGTTCGAGCTTGGAATAGATGAACGGCTTGAACAGCTCGAGCGCCATCTTCTTCGGCAGACCGCACTGGTGCAGCTTCAGCTCGGGACCGACGACGATCACCGAACGACCCGAATAGTCGACACGCTTGCCGAGCAGGTTCTGACGGAAGCGGCCCTGCTTGCCCTTGAGCATGTCGGACAGCGACTTCAGCGGACGCTTGTTGGCGCCCGTGATGGCCCGGCCGCGGCGGCCGTTGTCGAACAGGGCGTCAACCGCCTCCTGCAGCATGCGCTTTTCGTTGCGCACGATGATATCGGGCGCGCGCAGCTCGATCAGACGCTTCAGACGGTTGTTACGGTTGATGACGCGGCGATACAGGTCATTCAGGTCCGACGTCGCGAAGCGACCACCGTCCAGCGGCACCAGCGGGCGCAGTTCGGGCGGGATGACCGGCACAAGATCCAGAATCATCCATTCCGGCTTGGAGCCGCTCTCGGCGAAGGCCTCGACCAGCTTCAGACGCTTGACCAGCTTCTTGCGCTTGGCCTCGGAGGTCGTCTCCTTCAGTTCCTGACGCAGATGGACCTTCTCGGCATCACAGTCGATGCGGGCGAGCACCTTCTTGATGGCCTCGGCGCCGATCCCGACCTCGATGCCCTCGTCGCCGTACTCGTCCATGACGTCGACATACTGGTCTTCGTTCAGCAGGCTGTACTGCTTCAGCGGCGACGTGCCCGGCTCGAGAACCACGTAGTTCTCGAAATACAGGATCTTTTCGAGATCCTTGAGCGTCAGGTCCACCATCAGGCCGATGCGCGAGGGCAGCGACTTCAGAAACCAGATGTGCGCCACGGGGCTCGCGAGTTCGATATGGCCCATGCGCTCGCGGCGCACCTTGGCCAGCGTGACTTCCACGCCGCACTTCTCGCACACGATGCCGCGGAACTTCATCCGCTTGTACTTGCCGCACAGGCACTCATAGTCCTTGATCGGACCAAAGATGCGCGCGCAGAACAGGCCGTCACGCTCCGGCTTGAACGTGCGATAATTGATCGTCTCGGGCTTCTTGATCTCGCCGAACGACCACGACCGGATCTGCTCGCTCGACGCAAGCTGGATCTTGATCTGGTCGAAGCTCTGGCTCTGGCCGGTCTGGCCGAGAATTTTCATGAGTTCATTCATGCGCCGAAAACCCCCTGAGGGAACAGGACAGGGCATGCTCGCAGCACCCCTGTCCCAGTAAAGAAAAACGAACCGGACGACACAGCAGGAGGGTTCACCCTCAAACCGACCCCTGCTCCAGATCGACATTGAGACCGAGCGACTTCAGTTCCTTGATCAGAACATTGAAGCTCTCCGGGATGCCGGCCTCGAAATCGTCCTGCTCGCGCACGATGGCTTCATAGACCTTGGTACGCCCGGACACGTCGTCGGACTTCACCGTGAGCATTTCCTGAAGCGTGTAGGCCGCGCCATACGCCTCAAGCGCCCACACTTCCATCTCGCCGAAGCGCTGCCCGCCGAACTGCGCCTTACCGCCCAGGGGCTGCTGGGTAACAAGCGAGTACGGACCGATCGAACGCGCATGGATCTTGTCGTCGACCAGGTGATGCAGCTTCAGCATATAGATGTAGCCGACAGTCGTGCGCCGCTCGAACGGCTCGCCCGTGCGCCCGTCGATCAGCTGCGACTGACCCGACGTGTCCACGCCCGCCTTCGTCAGCATCGCCTCGATATCGGGGATCGACGCTCCATCGAACACCGGAGTCGCAATCGGCACGCCCTTGCGAAGGTTGTTCGCCAGCTCGAGCAACTGCTCGTTCGGCAGCGTCGCGATGTCCTCTTCAAACACCGTCTCGCCATAGACGCTCTTCAGCTCGTCCAGCAGCTCCATCTTGCGTTCGCCGGTGCGCTGGTAGTCGTCCACCAGATCACCGATCCCCCGACCGATATTCGCGCAGGCCCAGCCGAGATGCGTCTCGAGGATCTGACCGACATTCATGCGCGACGGCACGCCCAGCGGGTTCAGCACGATGTCGACCGAGGTACCGTCCTCAAGGAACGGCATGTCCTCGACCGGCACGACGCGCGAGACCACACCCTTGTTGCCATGACGTCCGGCCATCTTGTCGCCCGGCTGCAGCTTGCGCTTCACCGCCACGAACACCTTGACCATCTTCATGACGCCGGGCGGCAATTCGTCACCGCGCTGCAGCTTCTCGACCTTGCTGTCGAAACGCGCGTTGATGCGCTTGATCGTCGCATCGAACTCACGCTTCAGCGTCTCGATCTCGGCCACCGCCGAATCCGATGCCACTACGATCGTGCGCCAGACGCCGCGCGGGTGCTCGTTCAGCACCTCATCGGTGATGACCGTGCCCGACTTCACGCCCTTCGACCCCGCAGCCGCGGTCTGGTCCAGAAGACGCTCGCGCAGACGGTTGTAGAACGAACGCTCCTGAATCGCGCGCTCGTCGTCGCGGTCCTTGGACAGACGGTCGATCTCGGCACGCTCGATCGCCATCGCGCGCTCGTCCTTGTCGACGCCGCGACGCGAGAACACGCGCACGTCGACGATCGTGCCCGTCGTGCCCGGCGGCAGCTTGAGGGACGTGTCGCGCACATCGGACGCCTTCTCACCGAAGATGGCGCGCAGAAGCTTCTCTTCCGGCGTCATCGGGCTCTCGCCCTTCGGCGTCACCTTGCCGACCAGAATGTCGCCTGGGTTCACCTCGGCCCCGACATACACAATGCCGGCTTCGTCGAGGTTACGCAGTGCTTCTTCGCCCACGTTCGGGATGTCGCGGGTAATTTCCTCCTGGCCCAGTTTGGTATCGCGGGCCATGACCTCGAACTCCTCGATATGGATCGAGGTGAACACGTCATCGCGCGCGATACGCTCGGAAATCAGGATCGAATCTTCGAAGTTGTAACCGTTCCACGGCATGAACGCGACCAGCACGTTCCGGCCCAGCGCCAGTTCACCCAGCTCGGTCGACGGACCGTCCGCGATGATGTCGCCAGCCTTCACCCGGTCACCGACATAGACCAGCGGACGCTGGTTGATGCAGGTCGACTGGTTGGAGCGCATATACTTGCGTAGACGGTAGATATCGACGCCCTGCGTCGCACCCGTCTCGTCGGTGGACCGCACAACGATGCGCGCGCCGTCGATCTGGTCGACCACGCCGTCGCGACGGGCCACGATCGTCGCACCGGAATCGTGCGCAACAGCCGCTTCCATGCCCGTGCCGACCAGCGGCGCGTCCGAACGCACCAGCGGCACAGCCTGACGCTGCATGTTCGAGCCCATCAGCGCGCGGTTCGCGTCGTCGTTCTCAAGGAACGGGATCAGGGCGGCGGCGACAGAAACGAGCTGCTTGGGCGAGACGTCACAGGCCGTGACCTCCTCCGGCTTGACCAGACGGAAGTCGCCGCCACGACGCACCGACACCAGCTCGTCGGTCAGGGCGCCGCTTTCCGCGTCCTGCTTAGCGTCCGCCTGCGCGACGATCAGCTTTTCCTCTTCCATGGCGGAGAGGTACTTCCAGCCCGACTGCAGCACCCCATCCTTCACCAGGCGATACGGCGTCTCAATGAAGCCGTACTTGTTCACCTTGGCATAGGTCGCCAGCGAGTTGATCAGGCCGATGTTCGGCCCTTCCGGCGTCTCGATCGGGCAGATACGACCGTAATGCGTCGGATGGACGTCACGTACCTCGAAGCCGGCGCGCTCACGCGTCAGACCACCCGGTCCAAGCGCCGAGAGACGACGCTTGTGGGTGACTTCCGACAGCGGATTGGTCTGGTCCATGAACTGGCTGAGCTGGGAGGACCCGAAGAACTCGCGCACGGCGGCGGCGGCCGGCTTCGCGTTGATCAGGTCGTGCGGCATGACGGTGTCGATATCGACCGACCCCATCCGCTCGCGGATCGCGCGCTCCATGCGCAGCAGACCCAGGCGATACTGGTTTTCCATCAGCTCGCCGACCGAACGAACGCGACGATTGCCCAGATTATCGATGTCGTCGATCGTGCCCCGGCCGTCCTTCAGCTCGCACATGATCTTGACGGTGCGCAGGATGTCGTCCTTGCGCAGCACACGCATCGTGTCCGGCGCATCGACCTCCAGCCGCATGTTCATCTTCACGCGACCAACGGCCGACAGGTCGTAGCGGTCGGAGTCGAAGAAAAGGCCCTGGAACATGGCCTCGGCCGTCTCCGGGGTCGGTGGCTCACCGGGACGCATGATGCGATAGATGTCGATCAGCGATTCATCACGTGACTGGTTCTTGTCGACCGTCAGCGTGTTGCGGATCCACGGACCATTCGCCGCATCGACCGCCAGAGTCGGCAGAGACGTAAGCCCCGCGTCCTCCAACGCCGTCAGACGCGCTTCGGTCAGTTCCTCGCCGGCCTCGGCGTAGATTTCACCCGTTTCCGTGTTGACGATGTCCTGCGCCACGAAGCGACCCAGCAGATCAGCCCGACCGACAAGAACGACCTTCGTGTTCTCTGCAATCTGACGCACCTTGCGGGCGGTCAGCTTGTCACCCTCGGCCGCCACCTCTTCGCCCGTGTCGGCGTCATACAGCGGCGACAGCAGCTTGACGTTGCGGAAGGCTTCCGGCGTGAACGGACGTGCCCAGCCCTTGGGCAGCTTCTCGAACACTACCTGCCCGTAGAAGTAGCCAAGGATTTCGTCCGCATCCATGCCACGAATATCCATGGCATCGACATCACCGCCCTCAGCCGCCTTGGCAGCGCGCGCAGCGATAGAGTTCCGGCCCTCGAGCGCACGCAGAAGCGTGGTCACCGGCAACTTGCGCTTGCGATCGATACGGACGTAGATCAGGTCCTTCGCATCGAACTCGAAGTCCAGCCAGGAGCCGCGATAGGGAATGACGCGCGCGGCAAACAGATACTTGCCCGACGAATGCGTCTTGCCCTTGTCGTGGTCGAAGAACACGCCGGGGCTGCGGTGCATCTGGCTGACGATGACGCGTTCTGTGCCGTTGATGATGAACGTGCCGTTGTCGGTCATGAGCGGCATGTCGCCCATGTAGACCGGCTGCTCCTTGATATCGCGGATGGAGCGCGAGCCGGTGTCCTCGTCCACGTCCCAGACGATCAGGCGCAGGATGACCTTCAGCGGCGCCGCGAAGGTCAGACCGCGCTGGATGCACTCCTCGACGTCATACTTCGGCTCTTCAAGCTCATAGCTGACGAACTCGAGGCGACCGCGACCCGCGAAGTCGTTGATCGGAAACACCGAGCGGAACACTTCCTGCAGACCGGCCTGCTGGCGGCTGTCAGGCGCGACGTTCATCTGCAGGAACGCCTCGTAGCTCGCGCGCTGCACATCGATCAGGTTCGGCATCGGTGCGATTTCGGGGATGCGCCCGAAGCTCTTGCGGATCCGTTTGCGCCCCGTGAAGGATTTCGTAATGGCGTTCATCGTCTATCCTACCCCGCACTAACACCAGATTTTCGAGCCGCCGGTGATGGCGGGTTTCCCCGCGCCGACGGCCGGAAGGTCCGGCCCGTTGTCCACATCGCCCAGGCCATAACGCCTGCCCGTCCAAGGGAGCCGACGGGAAACACACCCCCGAACGGCGAAGCGGGCGGGAACCGAGACGATTCCCACCCGAACTTCAGATCGATATCGTTGGACGACACCCCGAGGGGCGCCGTCCGGCGATCGTCGAAATCACTTAACTTCGACGGTCGCCCCGTTGTCCTCGAGGACCTTCTTGATCTTCGCGGCTTCGTCCTTGCTGACGCCTTCCTTGACGGTCTTCGGCGCGCCTTCGACCAGATCCTTGGCTTCCTTCAGACCCAGACCCGTGATGCCACGGATTTCCTTGATCACGTTGATCTTCTTCTCGCCGGCAGCGGCCAGGATCACGTTGAACTCGGTCTGCTCTTCGGCAGGCGCGGCAGCGGCGGCGGCCGGAGCGGCAGCAGCGGCAACCGGAGCGGCAGCGGAAACGCCCCACTTCTCTTCGAGCAGCTTCGACAGCTCGGCGGCCTCGAGAACGGTAAGGGCGGACAGCTCGTCAACAAGCTTGGTCAGATCGGCCATGGTAATTTTCCTAATGTATAGACTGGTTGGTTCAGCGCAACCCCACACACGGCGGCGTCACGCAGGATTCTGTGCGCCCGGGCCGTTGCCGCCCCAAAGCGCTCGTTGTCAGGCTGCTTCCGCGTCGCCCGCCTTGGCATAGGCGCCGAAGACCCGAGCGAGCTGCCCTGCCGGTGCCTGAACGACGCTGGCAATGCGCTGAGCCGGCGTGGAGATAAGCCCCACCAGCTGTGCGCGCAGCGTGTCCAGCGACGGGAGCTCGGCCAGCGCTTTGACACCGTCGGTGTCAAGCGTCTGGCTGCCGAGCGATCCGCCGAGCAGAACTAGCTTTTCATTGGTCTTGGCGAACTCGACGATCACCTTGGCCACGGCCACCGGGTCGGCCGACCACGCAAGCGCGGTCGGACCCTTCAGCAGCGGCGCGATGCCGTCGAACTGGGTCCCATCCAGGGCGAGAGTGGCCAGCCGGTTTTTCGCGACCTTGTAAGTCGCACCAGCCGCGCGCACACGCCGCCGCAGATCCGTCACATCGGCAACCGTCAGCCCGTCATTGCGGGTGACGACAACCATCGACGTCTCGGCAAACACGCCCGCGAGGTAGGCGACAAACGCCCGCTTCTCCGTACGGTCCAAATCCCGTCTCCATCATGATCCGCCGGAAGGCCGGCAGACCGGGTTGCCCAAGGGAAGGTTTCCCCTCCCGCTCGCCTGTCCGCGATTCCTGGGAACCACCAGCCAACGGGACACATCCCGAAACCGGCACTCCCGCCTCCTGCGCGCAAGGGTTGCCCCTCATTATGGACACGTCCACGTGCAGTCTCGGACAGGTCGGAAAAGACGGGGCGGCCAGGCCGCTCGCCCTCCCTGTGCGCCGCCCCGGACTAGCCGGAGCGACGTCATCTTCGATCGATCAGGCCGCGGAGAAGCCCGCGACGTCGACGCGCACACCCGGACCCATGGTCGACGACAGGGCCGCCTTCTTCAGGTAGGTGCCCTTCGCGCCAGCCGGACGCGCCTTCTGGACCGCATCGACAAGCGCGCGAATGTTCTCAGCAAGCTTGTCAGCTTCGAACGAGGCCTTGCCGACACCGGCGTGAATGATACCGGCCTTCTCGGCGCGATATTCGACCTGACCCGACTTGGCCGCCGTGATCGCGCCCTTGACGTCCATCGTGACGGTGCCGAGCTTCGGGTTCGGCATCAGACCACGCGGGCCGAGGATCTTACCCAGACGACCGACCAGCGCCATCATGTCCGGCGTCGCGATGCAGCGATCGAAGGCGATCTCGCCGGCCTGGACCTTCTCAGCCAGGTCTTCCGCGCCGACCACGTCGGCGCCAGCGGCCAGAGCCTCTTCCGCCTTCGGCCCACGGGCGAACACGCCCACGCGCAGGGTCTTGCCCGTGCCGTTCGGCAGCGAGATCAGACCACGCACCATCTGGTCAGCATGACGCGGATCGATGCCGAGGTTCAGCGAGATCTCGATCGTCTCGTCGAACTTGGCTTTCGCGTTCGTCTTCACCAGCGCAATGGCGTCGGCGAGGTCGTACGTCTTGTTTGTGTCGACAGCCGCGCGGGCGGCGGTCAGGCGCTTGTTGCTGGCCATCAGATCAGCCCTCCACCACCGTAAGGCCCATCGACTTGGCGGAACCGGCGAGCATGCGCACCGCGGCGTCCAGGTCGTTGGCGTTCATGTCCTTCTGCTTCTCCTCGGCGATCGCGCGCAGCTGCGCGGTCGTCACCTGGCCAACAGGGGCGGACTTGCCGACCGTCTGCGAGCCCTTGGAGATCTTGGCCGCCTTCATCAGGAAATAGGTGTTCGGCGGGGTCTTGGTGATGAAGCTGAAGGTACGGTCGGCGAACGCCGTAATCACGACCGGAATGGGCATTCCGGGCTCGAGATTCTGGGTCTTCGCGTTGAATTCCTTGCAGAACTGCATGATGTTCAGACCGCGCTGACCGAGCGCGGGACCAACCGGCGGCGAAGGATTGGCCTTGCCGGCCGGAATCTGCAGCTTGATGTAGCCAACAATTTTCTTGGCCATATCCGGGACTCCTTAGAGGTTGTCGTTCCCGAACCGCGGTTCACACGAACAGGCTGCCGATAGCGGCGCCCTGCCCTCCCGCGTTTCGCTTGAGCGCGGGGCCTTAGCGGCTCTTCGCCCCCTGTGTCAAGCCCCCGCGCGTCAGGTCATCGGCGCTTGGCGGCGTGTCGACCGGAATTCCCCCCGTCGGCCGGGGATGATGCAGCCCGTCATATTGCAGCGGCCCGAACGGATCGATCGTTTTCGTGCCCGGCAATTCCGCCCGCGACCAGCCACCGCCAAGGGCCCGAATCAGACGAACCGTGGCCTGAAGATGCTCGGCCTGCACCTTGACCTCCGCGATTCGGGCGGTCAGCGCCGCGACCTGCGCCACCACGACATCGAGATAGTTCGTCAGGCCACCGGTGTAGAGCGCCATGGACATGCGCTGCGTGCGCATCGCGGCACCGACCGCCTGTTCCTGCTGCTGGGCCTCGGTCTGCAACCGGGTCCGCAGGCTCAACCCGTCCTCGACATCCTGAAAGGCGTCCAGGACCGTCGCGCGGTACTCGTCCTGCGCCTGCCGGTACTGCGACCAGCTACGCTGCAGCTCCGCGCGGCGCAGCCCCCCCTGGAACAGCGGCAGGACCGCCCCCACGCCGAACTGGTACATGGCGTTCGACAGGCTGGCGAGATCGAAGCCGTTATCCATGAAGCCGGTCATGGCATTGAAGGTGATATGCGGATAATAGGCCGCCCGCGTGATCCCGATCGCCCGGTTCGCCTGCTCCACCGCCCGTTCGGCGCCCGCGATGTCGGGACGGCGCTCCAGCAGCGTCGAAGGCACACCCGCGCCCAGAGCCACGGGACGGAACGACAGGGACGGAACGGGTTCCAGGTGAAACGCCCCCGGCGCCACGTTCACCAGCACGGCGATCGCGTGCTCCAGCACCGAGCGCTGCGCCAGAATGTCGGTATCGGCAGCCTGCGTGGCATAGAGCTGGTTCTGCGCGCGTGAGACGTCGATGCCGGCGGCGATGTCGCCCGCCTGCCGCATCTTCGTGATCTGCACCGCCGTCTGATAGTAGGCGATCGAATCCGTATACACCGCGTGCTGGGCATCCAGACCACGCAGCGCCATGTAATCGGTCGCCAGTTCGGCCTGGATGCTCAGACGCGCGAGGGCATAGTCCGCCGCCTTCTGCTGGGCATAGGCCTTGCGGACCCGGGTCTGGTTGCGGATCGAGTCCCAGAAATCCGGCTCCCACGACGCCGCCGCCCAATACTGTTCGGACGACATGTAAATCGGGCCCGTGGCCGTTCCGCCGCGGTACAGCCTCTTTCGGGAACTTTTGTACTTATAGCCGCTCGCCCCGCCGGTAAGCTGCGGATAGAGCTTCGACTCCGCCTCCCGCGCGATGTCGCGCGACTGCGTGAAGGACTCCGCTGCGGCGTTGAGATCGGGGTTGGCCTCCGTCGCCTGCGCCTCCAGCCGATCCAGCACCGGATCACCGAACATGGTCCACCAGTCCGGACGCAAGGCGGCATCATCGGGATGCGCCGTGCGCATGACCGGGTCCTCCCCCCACGCCGCCGGCAGGGTCAGTGCGGGCGGGTGATAGGCCGGGGCCAGATCGCATCCCGACAGCAGGGCCAACATGGCGCACCCCGGCACCAGGACGGCACGGCGTGTCCCGCGCAGCACGCGGAGCGTGGACAGAGGCCTCATCGCCGCCCTCCGGCCTCCGGCGCGGCATTATCGATCGGCATAGCCCGCGTATCAGAGTGCTCTGCCGGCGGTGTGACACTTTGTGTCGGAGCGTTGTACCCCGGCGTGCCGTCAACCACGCGCACTTCCTCGCCATCAAGCAGCCCGGCCGACGGGCTGCTGATAATACGGTCGGTGGGCTTGAGGCCACTGATCACCTGCACCGACTTGCCCAGGTTCGTACCGACCTGGACGTCGCGCAGTCGCACACGATTGTTTTCATCTACGAGAGCGACCTGCATGCCTTCCGCCCGGAAAAGCAGCGCGCCCACCGGCACAATCAGAATGGAGGGGTCGGACGGGGCCTCGAAATGGACCATGGCGAACGAGTCGGGCCAGAGTTCGCGCTTGTCGTTTTCAACCGCCAGTTCGGTGGTCACTGTGCGCGAGGCGGCGTTAAACGCGCTCGCCGTGGCGAGATAAGTCGCATGGAAGACGCGGCCCGGATACTGCGGCACCTTCAGGGTCGCTGTCATCTTCGGCGAGATGATATCCGCGTAGTCCTGCGGAACCGAGACGAAAACACGCATGCGATGCACGTCGGCCACGCTATACAGCTCGGTCGCCGTCCCACGGGAACCGACATCGCCACCGCCAGCATTCACGTAGTCACCGATATCAGTCGTACGCGACGTCACGACACCATCAAACGGCGCTACCAGCTTCTTGAAGCCCTCAAGTGCCTCGAACCGGGCGACTTCGTGCCGGGCGGCCTCCACCTGCGCCTGCTGGGCTTCGGCGTTGGCCGCCTGAACGTCGACTTCCTGCTGCGAGACCGCCTGCGTGCCCTGCAGCGCCTTCCAGCGCTTGGCCGTGATCACCGCGAGCTTGTAGCGCGCCATGGCCACGTCAAAATTCGCCTTTGCCGCCGCATATTGGGCGTCGAGCCCTGGTGTAGAGATCGTCGCCAGCACATCGCCGGTTTTCACATCGGCGCCGAAGTCCTTGTACCACTTATCGACGTAGCCGGAGACCTGGGCGTAAATCGGCGCCTGATACCAGGCCCGAATGTTGGCCGGCAGGTCCAGCGTACGCACCGGCGGCCCATGCTGGGGCGCAATCAGATGCACGCGCGGCAGGGCCCCGTCCTGGGTCTGACGGTCGACCGCGTCAAAATGCAGACGTCGTTCGACAATCCCACCCACAGCCAGCACGACCGCGACCACCACGACCACGCCGCCCAGCAACCTGCCCCGGCCGGACCGGTGCTGCGGACCGGATCCGTTGGGCCCAGCCCCATGCGCGCCACTCATCGCTGATCTCCTTCGGCACCGGCGTGCCTCTTGCCATGCACGATGGCGAAAACACAGGGAACGAACAGAAGCGTCGCGCAGGTCGCGACCAGAAGGCCGCCCATGACCGCACGCCCGAGCGGCGCGTTCTGGGAATTACTCAGCGACATCGGCAGCATGCCCACGATCATCGCGAGCGCCGTCATCATCACGGGCCGGATACGCTCGAAGCCCGCCTCCGCCGCGGCGAGGATGGCATCGCCATGCTCGTCCATCCGTTCGCGGGCGAACGCCACGACCAGAATGGCATTCGCGGTGGCCGTGCCCATGCACATGATCGCACCCGTCAGCGCCGGCACCGACAGCCGCGTCCCGGTCAGGAACAACGCCCAGCCGATACCACCCAAAGCCCCCGGCAACGCCGTGATGATGACGAAGGGGTCCAGCCAGGACTGGAAGTTTACCACCACGACCAGATAGATCAGCAGGATCGACATCGCGAGACCGCCGATCAGTTCAATATAAGCGCTGTTCATCGTCGTGGCCTGACCCCGGATGGCCAGCGATGAGCCACGCGGCAGGTCCCCGCGCGCGGCTTCCACCACCCGACCGACCTCGCGCGATACCGCGCCCAGATCCAGGTTCTCCGCCGACACATAGATGTCGAACACCGGCATGATGTTGTAGTGATCGACTTCGCCCGGCGTGCCGCTGTGCACGATCCGGCTGACCGCGCCAAGGATCTGCGGCGCCAGATTGTTCGGGTTGCCGTCGCCGTGATCGATGGGGATTTCTTCCAGATCATGCAGCGTCTGCAGGAAGTTTGGCGGCGTCTGCACGTCCAGAAGATGCGACACCCCCGTCTTGGGATCGAGCCAGTAGACCGGCGCGACCTGCCCGCTGCCCGACAATGTCGCCAGAGCGTTGTTGGCAACGTCGACTTCGGTCAGGCCCGTGCCCAGGGCGAACGACCGGTGGGCGTTCACCCGAAGCGTCGGCGTGGTCATCGTCTCCTGAACGGAGACGTCGGTCGCCCCCGTCACGCGACGCAACTTGGCCGCCAGATGATTGGCGAACCGGAAATTGGAGTCGAGGTCACGGCCGACCACCTGCACGATGATCGGTGCGGGCATGCCGAAATTCAGGATCTTGGCGGTCAGGTCAGCCGGCTGGAAGGTGAATTGCGTGCCCGGAAAGCGCTGGACGAGACCCCGGCGAAGCGTCTGGCGATACTCCGCGACGGGCGACTGCTCATTACGCAGCGAAATCGTCAGATCACAGTCCTGCGTGCCGATCGTGGGAGTCGGAATATAGGCCTGGTTCAGCTGACTGAACGGCAGGCCGCAATTGTCCACGATGTTCTCGACCTGACCCGGCAGGAGACGCTCGATCTCCTGATTGACCAGCACCGCGACCTTGCCCGCCTCCTCGATGCGATAGCCCAGAGGCGCGCGCATGTGCATCTGAAGCTGGTTCGAGTCGATCTCGGGGAAGAAGTCCTGCCCCACGAAGGCCAGCAGCCCGGTCGACAGCACAGCCGCCACGAAAAATACGCCAACGAACAGACCGCGTATTCCGATCAACCCTTCGAGCAAATGGCGATACGCATGACGGAAACGCTGGAAACGCGCCTCGAAGCCAGCCTGAAAGCGCCCGAACACACCCTTCTGCGGAGCATGCCCATGCTTGGCCGCATGATGAGCCGCCACCTGTGCGGGCAGAAGAAAGGCCGCCATCGTGGGCACCAGCGTCCGCGACAGGATGAAGGATGCAATCATCGCGAAAATGATCGCCTCGGCCATCGGCATGAACAGCCAGCCCGCGACGCCGTCGAGTTCGAACAGTGGCATCCACACGATGCAGATGCAGGTCGTAGAGACGAAGGTCGGAATGACGATCTGGTTGGCCGCGTCGATGATCGCGGTTTCCAGGTCCTTGTCCATCTCCAGGTGGGTATCGATGTTTTCGATCATCACGGTCGCGTCGTCGACCAGAATACCGACGGCCAGAGCCAGACCACCCAGAGTCATGACGTTGATCGTCTGACCGACCCAGTTCAGGCAGATAATGGAGCATAGCATCGCCAGCGGGATCGACGTCGCGATAATCAGGGTCGAGCGCCACGATCCAAGGAACAGCAACACCACGATACCGGTCAGGAACGCCGCGGTGACCATCTCACGCACGACATCGATCACCGAGTCCTTCACGAAGGTCGAGGCATCGCCGATAACGTCGATATGCACGCCCTCCGGCAGGGTATTGATGATGCCCGGCAGAAGACTTTTGACGCCATTCACGACGGCAAGAGTCGACGCGTCGCCACTCTTCATCACCACGATCAGCACGGCCTGCTGACCACGGACCAGCACCGCGTTGGTCTGGGGCGGACCGCCCGAGTGCACCCAGGCCACATCGCGCAGATACACAACGGAATTACCGATCTGCTTGATCGGAATATTATTGAACGTGTCTATTTCCAGCGGCGTCGCGTTGGTCTGGACCATGAAGTCCATCGGACCGATCTTCTGGTCACCGGCGGGCAGCACCACGTTCTGCTTGTTCAGGGCAGCCGCCACATCCTCGGCCGACAGGTTGTGCGCCAGCATCTTGTTCTGGTCGAGATCGACCATGATGTTACCCGGTGAACCACCATACGGATTGGGAATGGCGGCACCCGCTACCGACACCAGCGACGGCCGAATCAGGTTCGACGACATGTCGTACAATTCGGATGCCGTCAGACGGTCCGACGACACCTGCAGCGTCAGCACCGGCACGGACGAGGCGTTATAGGTCACGATCAGCGGAGGGGTCATCCCGGTAGGCATCTGCTTGATGACCGTCTGCGAGACCGAGGTGATCTGGGTCTGCGCCACCGAGGTATCGGTCCCCGGCTGAAAGAACACCTTGACGATGCCGCGCCCGTAATACGACGAGCTCTCGATATGTTCGATATTGTTGACCGTCGCGGTCAATGCGCGCTCGTAGTAATAGACGACGCGACCGGACATATCCTCAGGCATCAGCCCGGTATAGTTCCATGCGATCGCCACGACGGGTATCTTGATGTTGGGAAACACGTCGGTTGGCGTCTTGAAGATCGACTGTACCCCGAACACCAGGATCAAGATCGACAGAACGACGAATGTATAGGGCCGCTTCAGCGCGGTAACGACGATCGCGTTCATGGATACAATCTGATCCTCATGCGGACAGGTCCCTCCTGCATTGAGGGTGGCTTACAGGCCATGCTGCCGGGCGGAAATGAAATTCTCGTTTAATGCCGCACCACCGGGCGCGGCATCTCGGGGAACGACACACGAAAACGTGTGCCGGGCGATGCGGCCCGACCGTCCCCGGCGTCGATCGACAGGGTCGCGCCGTGCAGGGCGGCAATCGCCGACACAAGGCTCAGCCCCAGCCCGCTTCCCGGGACATGGCGGCTCTTGTCGGACCGATAGAACCGGCTGAGCACCGCGACGCGCTCGGACTCCGCAATACCGATGCCGGTGTCGACCACACTCGACTCCGGCCCGGTCGCCGTGACCCGGACCACCAGCTTGACCGTGCCCGCGTCGGGCGTGAACTTGATCGCATTGTCGATCAGATTGGCGTACAGTTCGACCAGCAGGTCGCGGTCGCCATGTGCCCAGACCGGCACGGCCGGCACCACCAGATGCAGCCCGATCGCTTTCGTTTCCGCGATCGGTTCATACAGATCGACGATGTCAGCGGCGATCTGGCACAAATCCACGGTCCCAAAGCCCGCACGGCGGCGGCCGTTCTCGATCTCGCCGATCCGCAACAGGGCGGTGATGACGGAAAAGCACTGATCCAGATCGTCACCCGCCCGCGCGATCCCCTCGCGCAGTGTGTCGATGTCGGTCGAAGTGGTCAGCGCACGCTCCAGGCGGACGCGCACACGCGTCAACGGCGTGCGTAGGTCGTGGGCGATGTCGTTGCCCACGTTGCGAATCTCGTCGAGCAGATGTTCCAGGCGATCGAGCATGCGATTGACGCTGCCCGCCAGACGCTCCAGATCGTCCCGCTCACGCGCGACGGGCAGACGCTCGTGCAGGTCGCCACCCATGATCCGGTCGATGGCCTCATGCATGGTCTTGACCCGTGACAGCGCGCGATGGCTGAGCACCACCCCCATCAGCAGCGCAAACGCCACGGTGGGCACGATCGACAGCCACATCGCCCGCCGCGTCATCACCTCAAGCTCGCCCAGCATATGCAGGCTGCGGCCCAGAACCAGAATCCGCCCCTGATCCACCGGGACCGCCAGGAAACGCATCGCGTAGGGTTCGTCTTCCGGCGCGCGGACGGTGATCTGCCGCACGACATGATCGGGCTTCAGGCCGTCGGGGATGAGTTGCAGGTCGCCGACGATATAGTGACCATCGGCGTCGAACAGGCCGATATCGTTGATGACGATGCGCAGATCGTCGGTCGCCCGATGCTGGATGAGATATTCGAGCCGCGCGGCCGGCTGCCGGGCGAGGATCTCGGCCTCACGATGCAGCATCGCCTCCGAACGCCGCGCCTCGAAATGGGTCATCTGCATATACAAGAGCAGGAACTGGGCCAGCATCGCCGCCACCATCGCGCCGGCTACCATCAGAGTCAGGCGGAATGTCGCGGTCCGGAAAAGCTCAATCCGGGACATGAAACATGAAACCCACGCCGCGAATGCTCTGGATCAGCGCGGGTTCGCCGGGGGCGTCGACCTTGCGCCTCAGCTTGCCGATATGAACGTCGACCAGATTGGTCTGGGGGATGAAGCGGTAATTCCACACTTCCTCGAGCAGCATCGTGCGCGTCAGCACCCGGTCGGGCCGGCGCACCATATATTCCAGCAGACGGAATTCACGGGGCAGCAGTTCGATCGGGCGACCGTCCCGCGTCACCGCGCGTTCGATCAGGTCGATCTCCAGCGGCCCCACACGCAGCATCGTCGCGCGCGTGTCGTTCGGGCGGCGCAGCAGCGCCTCCAGCCGGGCGGCCAGTTCCTCCATCGCGAAGGGCTTGGTCAGGTAATCGTCACCACCCGCGCGCAGCCCGCTGACCCGGTCATCAACGGCCGACAGCGCCGAGAGGACAAGCACCGGCGTCGTGACCTGCTGGCTGCGCAGGGTCTCGATGACCGTCAGCCCGTCCATCTGCGGCAGCATTCGGTCCACGATCATCACGTCGAACGTCTCGGCCTGAGCCGCGGCCAAACCGGCTGTGCCCGTCGCCTCATGCCGCACGACGAAGGATCGCGCGCGCAGATCATCGCTGATCTCGTCCGCGATCCGCTCGTCGTCTTCGATAAACAGCACGCGGGGGCCCGGTTGCGGCTCCGGCGTCGAGGCTGCGACCTGATCCGTCATGGCGCCATACATGACGCGTCCCCGTCGTCGCCGACACTAAAATCTGTTTGAAACTCCGCCCCCGCGCCCCCGGGCCGCCCCCGGGTCGCCGGGGCTTCCTCCACCGCGTCCAGCCCGCGCAGTTTCTGCCCCAGCACGCGGGTGCGGGTGCGCGCCTCCTCGATCGAGGTGCTCATCGCCGACGCATTGCGCGCCAGACGGTCCAGCACCGTGTCCATGCGCACCATTTCCTGCCGTGTCTGCCCCAGCAGGCGCGCGATCGCGTCGGTACGCTCTTCCAGCGCGAGCGTGACATAGCCGAGATGGATGGTGCGCAGCATCGCCGGCATCAGGGCGGGCCCCATGACGATCACACGGCTGGTGCGGCCGATCTCGTCGATCAGGCCCGGTACACGGGCGATTTCGGCATACAGACCGTCGGTCGGCAGATACAGAACGGCGAAATCGACCGTCACGGGCGGCGTGATGTACTTGGCGGCGATCTTGCGGCTTTCCATGCGCATCGCCGCCTCCAGCGATCGCCGCGCCGTGCGCTCGCCCTCCGCATCCCCCCGCTCGGCCGCGTCCAGCAGACGCTCGTACGCCTCGAGGGGAAATTTCGAATCGATCGCCAGCCACTGCGCACCGCCGCCCCGCACCGGCATGCGCACCGCGAACTCCACCACCTCGCGCCCGTCGCCCAGCTTCATGTTGCGGCCATACGCCCCCGCGGGCAGCACATCATCCAAAATGGCACCCAGTTGCGCCTCCCCCCAGCCACCACGCGTCTTCACATTGGAAAACAGGCGCTTGAGGTCGCCGATCTGGGCAGTCATGGCCGTCACCTCGCCCATGGCCTTCTGCATCGCGCTAAATTGTTCGATCACCCTCTGGAAAGAGGTCTGCATCTGGCGCTCGACCGCCTTGTGCAACTGCTCATTCACCGCAGCGCGGATCGTCTCGAGCTGTGCTGCCGTCTGCTGGGCCATGTCGCGCAGCGCCGTCTCCTGCGCCAGCCGTGCTTCCCCCTGCGCGCGTGACTGGCTGAGCGCCAGTGCGCCAAGCCTCTCGGCCAGTTCGTGGCGCACCTGTTCCAGCCGCGCGGTCAGCGCGCGCTCCGTCTCGGCCTGACGGGCGCCGTCACGCTCGACCATCACATACAGCCGCGCCAGCAGATCATCGTCACCCCGGCCGCCACGACGCCCGCGCGTCACTGCCCATACAAGGGCGATACAGACGATCAACGCGCACGACAGCGCGGCCACGGCGGGCAGAGAGACGGGAGAAAACAGGGAATCGGACACGACGGCAACCCACCGGAGAAGATGTTGTTCACTGTTTGTCTACATGATGCGCGCCCCGTCCTCCAGCCCCGGCCCGAAGGCGCTCGCCGGAGAGTGGCTCTGGACGTCGCGCGGCGGCTGGGTCAGAACAGCCAACGCGCACACCGAAACGTTTCCCGCCCGACACCAGACGCGGCACCGACCGCGGGGCACCCCACGAGGACACGACCGTTCATGCATGCCGCCTCCGTCACACCACCCTCGGGCAACGGCTCCCACCGTCTGTATCTGCAGGTGCTGGCCGCCGTCGCGCTGGGCGTCGCACTGGGGCACCTCGCGCCCGGCCTGGCCACGGCCCTCCAGCCGCTGGGCAACGGATTCATCGCCCTGGTCAAGATGGTCATCGCGCCGCTGATCTTCCTGACCGTGACCACCGGAATCGCCGGCATGGCGGGTCCGGCCTCGGCGGGGCGTGTGGCCGGACGCGCGCTGCTCTATTTCCTGGTGATGTCGACCGCCGCCCTGTTCGTGGGGCTGGCGGTCGGCAATCTGGTGCGCCCGGGTGCGGGCCTGCACGTCGATCCACACGCGCTCGACAGCCACGCGGTCAGCGGCTTCGTCGCCGCCGCCGAACACCACGACATGGTGGCGTTCTTTCTGGGCATCATCCCCGCCACGACGGCGAGCGCCTTTACCTCGGGCAATGTGCTGCAGGTCCTTCTAGTCGCCATCCTGTTCGGCGTCAGCCTGTCGCGCATGGGCGAGCGGGGCGAGCGCGTGCTGAGCCTGTTTCGCAGCCTGACCGAACTGACCTTCGGCGTGGTCGATATCGTGATGAAATTCGCACCGATCGGCGCGTTCGGCGCGATCGCCTTCACGATCGGGCGGTTCGGGCTGCATAGCGTGGTCGACCTCGCGCTGCTGGTCGGATCGTTCTACATCACCGCCATCCTGTTCGTGACGATCGCCCTCGGCCTCGTGGCCCGCGCCTGCGGCTTTTCGATCCTGCGGCTGCTGGTCTATCTGCGCGACGAACTGCTGATCGTGCTGGGCACGAGTTCCTCCGAAGCCGCCCTGCCGTCCCTGATGTCCAAACTCGAGCGGGCGGGTGCCAGCCCATCGGTCGTGGGGCTGGTCGTGCCGATGGGCTATTCGTTCAATCTCGACGGCACCAATATCTACATGACGCTGGCATCCCTGTTCATCGCGCAGGCCACGGGCATACATCTGTCGTTCGGCGATCAGATGACCCTGCTGGCGGTAGCGATGATCTCTTCCAAAGGGGCGGCCGGCGTGTCCGGCGCGGGTTTCGTGACGCTTGCGGCAACGCTGTCCGTGGTGCCGTCCGTGCCAGTCGGCGGCATGGCCCTGATCCTGGGCGTCGATCGCTTCATGTCGGAATGCCGCTCGCTGACCAACGTCACCGGCAACGCCGTGGCGACACTGGTCGTCGCCCGCTGGGAGGGCGTGCTCGACATGACCCGCCTGAACGCCGTCCTGCACCGCACCGCCCACACGACCTGAAAGCTTGTTCATGGACACCGCCGCCCGCCACGACCTGTCCCGCGACGCATCCGCTGCCGTCCCCCTGACCAACCTCGATCGCGTGCGCGGGATCTTCGCGGGGTCCGCCGGCAACCTGATCGAGTATTACGACTGGTACGTTTATTCCGCGTTCGCGCTGTATTTCGCGCATGCGTTTTTCCCCTCCGGCAGCCAGACCGCACAATTGCTGCAAACCACGGCCGTGTTCGCTGTGGGCTTTCTCATGCGCCCGATCGGTGGCTGGCTGATGGGGGTCGTGGCCGACCGTCACGGGCGGCGGCTGGCCCTCAGCGTGTCGATCGTCGTGATGTGCGCGGGCTCGCTGGTCATCGCCCTGTGCCCGGACTACGGCCACATCGGCGTGGCGGCCCCCGTGATTCTGCTGCTCGCACGCCTCGTGCAGGGACTGAGCCTCGGCGGCGAATACGGCGCCAGCGCGACATATCTGTCCGAAATCGCGCCACCGGGCCGACGCGGTTTCTTCGTCAGCTTCCAGTACGTCACGTTGGTGGCAGGCCAGCTTGTCGCACTGCTGGTGCTGCTGGTGCTGCAATTCGTGCTTCTGACGCCCGCCCAGATCGGGGCCTGGGGCTGGCGCGTGCCGTTCTTCATCGGGGCGCTTCTCGCCCTGCTGACGCTATGGCTGCGGCGCGGCATGCACGAGAGCGAACAGTTCACACAGGCCCATGCCGACGAAAGCCGCGGCGGTATCCGGCTGATGCTGCGGGACCCGACGGCCAGCCTGCGCGTGTGCGGCCTCACGCTGGGAGGCACAGTCGCGTTCTATACCTACACGATTTACATGCAGAAATACCTCGCCAACTCGCTCGGGCTGACGCGCGAGTCCTCGACCCTGATCTCGACCGGCACGCTGATCGTCTTCGCCATGCTCCAGCCGCTGATCGGCGCCCTGTCCGATCGCGTCGGGCGCCGGAGGCTGCTGATCGCGTTTGGCATCGGCGTGACCCTGGGCAACGTGCCGCTGATGCATGTGCTCGCGGCCACGCACAGCGCCTGGGCCGCGTTCGGGCTGATCTGTGCGGCGCTGGCCGTCGTCTCGCTCTATACGTCGATCAACGCCGTGGTGAAGGCCGAACTGTTTCCCGCCCGTGTGCGAGCGCTGGGGGTCGCGCTGCCCTATGCGCTGACCGTATCGGTCTTCGGCGGGACGGCGGAATATATCGCCCTGTGGTGCCGGAGCATCGGGCACGAAGGCTGGTTTGCCTGGTATGTGTCGGCCTGCGCCCTCGTTACCCTGCTGACCGCGCTGACGCTTCCACGCGAAGGCGAGGGCCAGCTGGACTGATGCCCACCCCTTCGTTGTCCGCGATCAAGGCTCCGCGTCCGCCGAACCGCTAAAGCCGACCCGTCCGCGCGGTTTGCCGTCCGGCGACCTGCGACCAAGGAGACTGAGAGGCGATGCCCGGATGCCTGCCACCCGACCCCACGGCATGACCGGCGCAGGCCTTCCCGCAGTGCTGCTGGCCGTGACGGGCCTTCTGGTCGGCCTCGACACCGGCCTGATTTCCGGGGCGCTCGACCCGATCGCCCGGCACTTCGCCATGGGCCTGACCGCGCAGGAACAGACGGTCTCGATCGTCATGATCGGGGCCGCGTGCGCGTCCTGGACGGCGGGTATCTGCGCGCGGCGGCTGGGTCGTCGACGCACACTCCGTCTCGCCCTGCTGTGCGCCCTGGCCGGGGCCGCGCTGTGCGTGACGGCCCCCTCGCCGTTGCAGATCATGGCCGGGCGACTGATCATGGGCGCCGCGATCGGGACATTCGCATTCCTGACGCCGCTCTATGTGGCCGAACTCGCGCCCGACCGTCTGCGCGGCCGTCTGATCTCCACCTACTCCCTGTTGCAGTCGGCGGGCATCCTGCTTGGCTATCTGACGGGCGCAGCACTTGATCCGGCGACGATGTGGCGCGTCATGATCGGCGTGCCCTTTCTTCCGGCGGCCCTTTTGCTGATCCTGTCGAAACTCGTGCCGGAAAGCCCGCCATGGCTGGTCGCGCAGGGACGCGTGCCTGACGCACGGGCGGTTCTGAGGCGCCTGCGGAACGACGCAACCATGGCGGAGCGCGAACTGACCGATATCGAGCGTGCGGGCGGCACGACGACCACGGCCGGTTTCGCGTTTCTGCGTGGTCACCCGTTTTTCCGACGGACGCTGATGCTCGGCATTGCCCTGCAGGTGTTTCAGCAGTTTTCGGGCGTCAACGTCATTCTGTACTATGCTCCCCGGCTGACCCGACAGGCGGGGGTGGCAGACGCATGGGTTCCTTGGGTGCCGGTGGCCGTCGGCGTGGCGAACGTGCTTGTCGGGGTCGTCGCGGTTCTGGTGGTGGACAGGCTGGGACGACGACGCCTGCTGATCGCGAGCTTCCTCATCATGGCCGTGGCCCTCGCGCTGTCGGCAGTCTGCGCGGGCGCGACCTTTGCCGGCGCGCCATGGGGTCTGATCGCCGGACTGGTGCTGTTCGTGATCGGTTTCGGCCTTGGTGCCGGCCCGGTCGTGTGGATGCTATGCTCCGAAATCCAGCCCGAGGAGGGGCGCGAGTTCGGGGTCGCGTGCTCCACGCTCGCGAACTGGATCGCCGACTGGCTGATCAGTTCGCTGTCCTCAATGTCGTGGCGGCCCTGGGGCTCGGGGCGTCCATGGGCGTTCTGGCCGCCCTCAACATGGCCTTCGCGGTCGTGGCATTCCTGATCGTGCCCGAAACCCGGGGTGTCCCGCTGCCCTGTATCGAGCGCAACCTCCGCGACGCCGACCGTCTGCGCGATCTGGGCCGCAGACGCCCGGACACCGTCACACCCGGCTGAGGACACCGGGCGGCTGCCTCAGACGGGCGCTGTGTCGGGCGCGACCTGCTGCGACTGTGCCGCGATCACCGCATGCGGACCGTCGGCGGACAACCCTATGACGGCAACGTCGTGGTCGCGCGCGCGCAGGCGCTCGATCACCCGGTCGAGACTACCCACCGCCGTGATGTCCCAGAAATGTGTGTCGGACACGTCGATGCGCACGTGCCGCGCCGTGTCGCGCAGATCAAACTGGTCGGCAAACAGGTCGGCGGACGCGAAGAACACCTGCCCGGACACGATGTAGGTCCGGGTGTCGGTCGCCGCATCGTAGGACGTGTCGACCCGCAGCACGCGCGAAGCCTTTTCGGCAAAGAACACGCCGCTCAGCAGCACGCCCACGGCGACACCCGCCGCCAAATCGTGCGTCGCCACGACAACCGCGACGGTGACGAGCATCACAACGCTGGACAGGCGCGGATGACGCGCCAGATCGCGCAGCGAGCCCCACGCGAAGGTGCTGACCGACACCATGATCATGATGGCGACAAGCGCCGCCACCGGCACCCGGGCGGCGAGCGGATGCAACACCACCATCAGCAGCAGCAGAAACGCGCCGGCCGTGAATGTCGACAACCGTCCGGACCCGCCGTAGCGCAGGTTGCCCACCGTCTGACCGATCATGCCGCAGCCCGCGATGCCGCCGAACAGTCCGACCGCCAGATTGGCCACGCCAAGCCCCCAGCTTTCCATGCGTTTGTCGCTATGCGTATCGGTCATGTCGTCGACCACGCTGGCCGTCATGAGGGATTCGAGCAGCCCCACCATCGCCATGGCCAACGCATACGGGGCCACGATCTCCAGTGTCGCCAGCGTCGCGGGCACGTGCGGCCACACGAGATGCGGCAGGCCGGTCGGCAGTGCCCCCAGATCGGCCACGGTGCGCACCGGCACAGGCCACGCCCAGGTCAGGCCGGTCAGCACCACGATACAGATCAGCGGCGAGGGGATCGCCGTTGTCAGTCGGGGGACGCCGTAGATGATGGCCAGACCCAGCGCGATCAGCGCATAGGTGTGCCAGCTCACATGCAGCATCTGTGGCACCTGGGCCGAAAAGATGAGGATCGCCAGCGCATTGACGAACCCGGTCCGGACCGAGCGCGAGACGAACCGCATCAGCACATGCAGCCCGAACAGCCCGAACACCACCTGGATCGCACCGGCCAGCAGGGTCGCGGCCAGCAGGTAGTCTATCCCGTGCGCGTGCACTAGGCTGGCCGCGACCAGCGCCACCGAACCGGCGGCACCCGAGATCATCCCCGGGCGACCGCCGACAAGGGCGATGGCGATCCCGATCACGAACGAGGCGAACAGCCCGACCTCGGGCGACACACCCGCCACGTAGGAAAACGCAATGACCTCGGGGATCAGGGCGAAGGTGCCCACCATGCCGGCCAGCACCTCGCGCGGCGCGTTGGCGCTCCATTGGGAGGCATAGGTTTTCGCGGTGATCATGATGTCCTTGTCACATATACAGGCATGGGTGGGCTCCGCAGGCTGGCGTGCGGGTCAGGGCGACGTCGACGCCGCCCCCCCGGCCGATATGTCCCCGTCCGCAACGGACGCGGATGAGTGCGTCAGTCCGCGCCGCGACCGTGCCCCGGGCGCC
>NZ_JABXXR010000002.1 GCF_013376175.1 Ameyamaea chiangmaiensis | reverse complement strand
CGCCCGGGGTCGAGCGAGTCGAGGTCGAAACCGCGTGGCAGATGCTCGCGGCCTGCCGCGATGCCCTGCCCGCCGATGTCGCCGTCTGCACGGCCGCGGTCGCGGACTGGCACGTCACGCCGACGCCCACCAAGATCAAGAAAACGCCTGGCGGCACACCTCCCACGCTGATTTTGGCAGATAACCCCGATATTCTGGCCGAATTGTCCCAGCCCTCCGCGCGTCGTCCCACGCTGGTCGTCGGGTTCGCCGCCGAGACCAACGATGTGATCGCCCACGCCACGGCCAAGCGCGCGCGCAAAGGCTGCGACTGGATCGTCGCCAACGACGTTCGGGCGGAAACCGGCATCATGGGCGGTCAGGACAATGAGGTCACGCTCATCACGCCCGACGGCGCGGAAACATGGCCACGTCAGCCAAAGACGCAGGTGGCGGCGGGTCTGGCCGCGCGGATCGCCGATATGCTAGCGGGCTGCTCCCCCTTGTCACCCCGCACCCCGGAGCCACGATGACTGCCCCTGTCCTGCCGATCCGCGTCACGCGCCTGCCCCATGCCCACGACCTTCCGTTGCCGGCCTATGCCACCGAGGGCGCCGCGGGGATGGACCTGCTGGCCGCCGTGACCGCCCCCGTGACACTGGAACCGGGCGCGCGCGCCGTTATCCCGACCGGGCTGTGCATGGCGCTGCCGTCCGGCCATGAACTGCAGATCCGCCCGCGCTCCGGCTTGGCGCTGAAGAACGGCATCGTATTGCCCAACGCGCCCGGCACGATCGACGAGGACTATCGCGGCGAACTGGGCATCATCGTCATGAACGCCGGAGACGCGCCATTCGTGGTCGAGCGCGGGATGCGAATCGCCCAAGGCGTTTTGGCGCCGGTCCTGCGCGCCATCTGGCACGAGGTCGAGACGCTGCCCGGAACGGCCCGGGGCACGGGCGGATTCGGCAGCACGGGCACGGCCTGACGGGACACCCGGCACCGGGCCGATAATCCTTCTGTTCCATCGCGCCCCACACACGGTAAGATGGGGCCTGCCGCACGACGCATCCTGTGTCATGCGCGAGGGAGGACGGTAGAAGCGTGTCAGGACGCACCGCAGCGTCGCCGCCGCGTCTCTTGGACAGACGGCCACACCCCGCCGATCTGGTCGCCATCCTGTGTGCACTGGGGCTGGTCGTCCTGCTGGCCGACGTGGTCCGCAACGTTCTTGCCCCGCCAGCGGGCGAGGCCTCGGTCGCCACGATCACCCTGGCGCCGTCAACACTGCCCTATGATGCGCTGTGCACGACGGCGAGGCTTCTGGCCGGTCTGGCGCTCGCGCTGCCGGTGGCCCTGCTTTACGGTGTCCTGGCGGTAAGAAGCCGAACGGCGGGGCTGATCCTCGTGCCCGCGCTGGATGTTCTCCAGTCGGTCCCGATCCTTGGTTATCTGACGTTTTCCGTCGTCGTCTTCATGGGACTGTTCCCCGGCACCATGGCTGGCGGCGAACTGGCGGCGATCGCGGCGATCTGTGCCGCGCAGGTTTGGACCATCGCGTTCGGCTTCCACCGCGCCCTGACGGCCTTGCCCACCGACCTCGGCGAGGTGGCGCGTGGCCTGCGCCTGACCAGTTGGCAACGGTTCTGGCGTGTCGAACTGCCATACTGCGTTCCCTCCTTGACATGGTCGGCCGTGTCGGCCCTGTCCGGTGGATGGTTCATGGTCGTCTATGCCGAGACGATCACCGTGGGCGGAACCCATGTCGTTCTGCCCGGCCTCGGCTCCTACGTCGCCGAAGCGATCGCCCGCAGCGACCTGCGTGCCGTGGTGGCCGCGATCGCGGTGATGGCCGCTGTCCTCGTCGCGTGCGACCAGATCCTGTTCCGCCCCCTGCTGTCGTGGTCCGAACGGTATCGCACCGACCAGCGCATCGGCCTGGTTGGTCGCGAACCCTGGGCCCTGGCCCTGGTGAGACGCGCGCCACTGGTGCGCAGCGTCGTATCGGCCAACAGCCGCATGATGACACGCCTTGCGCGTCTGCCCATCGGTGCACGCCCCACACTCGACCCCGGCGAACGACAGGCGAACACGGCCGCGCGACGCGTGGCGATGATTGTGTTGGCGGCCGGCGGCCTGCTCGCGCTCGCGCGGCTGACGCTCTACGGCCGGACCCATTTCTCGCTTGCCGATATCGGCGCCGTGCTGGTGCTGGGCGGCTTCACACTGCTGCGCGTGCTGGCCATGCTCGGGCTTGCGACACTGGTCTGGGTTCCGGTGGGCGTGTGGATCGGATTACGGCCGTCCTGGGCCGTGCGCGCCCGGCGCATTGGCCAGCTTCTAGCCGCTTTTCCCGCCAACCTGTTCTATCCGCTGTTCGTGGCTGCCATCGTCACCTTCGATCTGACGCCCGATCTGTGGCTGACCCCCCTCATCGTGCTCGGCGCCCAATGGTACATCCTGTTCAGCGTGATCGACGGCACGTCCGGCATCCCGCGCGAGGCGCTGGAGGTCGCGCGCCTGTATCGCGTCCGCGGCCTGCGGTGGTGGACCCGCATCGTGCTGCCTGCGATCGCTCCCTCGGTTCTCGGAGGAGCGCTGATGGCGTCCGGTGTGGCGTGGAATGCAGCGATCGCCGCCGAAGTCGCGCGCTGGGGCGACACCAGCGTGCACGCCCATGGACTGGGGGCCTATATCGCCGTTGCGACCCGTCAGGGCGCGTTCAACCATGTCGGGCTCGGCATGGTGGTGATGGCCGCCTACGTCGTGGGGCTGAACCGGCTGGTCTGGCACCCGGCGCGCGCGTTCGCCGAACGACGCTACACCCTGTATTCCTGACCCGGACCACTAGCCGAGAAAGTGCTGTCAATGGACGCCTCCTCTCCCGCCGAGCCGCCTGCCCCGCCGTCGCACAGACCGGGCGAGGAACTGGTCCGCGTCACGGCGTGCAGGCAGGCCTATCACAAGGAAAGCCTCTCTGACCTCGTCGTGCTCGATGCGGTGGACCTGACGATCCGCAGCGGCGAGATCGTGGGTCTGCTCGGCCGGTCGGGGTCGGGGAAGTCAACGCTTCTGCGCCTGATCGCGGGGCTTCTGGCGCCCACCGAGGGCACCATCACATGGCGTGGCGCGCCGGTCCGCGGGCCGGTCGAAGGGATCGCGATGGTGTTCCAGTCCTTCGCGCTGTTCCCGTGGCTCGACGTCTCCCAGAACATCGCGCTTGCCCTCGAATCCCGCGCGCTCGCCACGCCGGAGCGCGAGCGCATGGTGCGCGAGGCCATCGATCTGGTCGGCCTCGGCGGGTATGAAAACGCCTATCCGCGCGAACTTGGCGGCGGGATGCGCCAGCGGGTCGGTATTGCCCGCGCACTGGCAACGCGGCCCGACCTGATGCTGATGGACGAGCCCTTTTCGACACTGGACGTACTGACGGCGGAAAACCTGCGCACCGACCTGATCGAGTTGTGGGCCGAAAGAAAGCTGCCCGCCCGCTCGGTGATGCTGGTCACGCACAATATCGAGGAAGCGGTACTGCTGTGTGACCGGATCGTGCTCTTCACGGCCAATCCCGGTCGCGTCGCCCACGAGATAGCGGTCGCGCTCCCTCACCCCCGCAACCGGGAGGACGATGCGTTTCGTGTCCTTGTGGACCGGATCTACGGCCTGATGACGCGGCGGGCCGCCATCGTCTCGGAAGCGGAGATACTCGACCCGCAAGGCTCCGCCCCCCCGGCGCTGCCGCAGTATGCCGCGCTGCCGCGTCTGTCCGTGAGCGCCATGGCCGGAATGCTGGAGACGCTGGCCGCCGAGCCGCTGGCCGGCCGCGCGGATCTGCCACTGCTCGCCGCCCGGCTTCAGCTCGAGCTTGACGATCTCTTTCCCCTGGGCGAGTCCCTCCAGCTCCTGGAGTTCGCCGAACTGGAAGACGGCGACATCATGCTGACCGAGGATGGCGTACGTTACGTTCAGGCCGACCATGACGAACGCAAGGCGCTGCTGCGTCGCAGCCTGCTGCAGAACGTGCCACTGTTTCGCGCCATCCGCGCCGCCGTCGACGAGCGCGGAAGCCACCGCGTCGGGGCGGCACGGTTTCGTGAAACGCTGGAGGAGAGCATGTCGCCCGACTATGCGCGCCAGACCCTGGCCACGGTCATCGGCTGGGCACGGTATGCCGAACTGTTCGACTTCGACGAGGAAGCCGACCAGTTCGTGCTGACCGCCGAGGACGAGTAGACGTCCTCAGGCGGTCTTGAGCCTGTCGCGAAACAGCTTGCGCGCCTTGGCCACCTTGGGTGCCACGACGGCCTGACAATATCCCGTCAGCGGATTGAGCGCGAAGTAGTCATGGTGCTTGTCTTCGGCGACCCAGAAATGCGCCGGTCCCTCGATCGTGGTGACGATCGGCGCCGGCCAGATCGCCTCGGCGTCGATTTCCGCCCTCACCGCCTCGGCGGTCCGCCGCTGTTCGTCGTCGAGCGCAAAGATCACGGAGCGATACTGCGTCCCGACGTCGTTACCCTGGCGGTCGCGCGTCGTCGGGTCATGCGTCGTGAAAAACACGCGCAGCAGATCGGCATAGGATATCTGCTGCGGATCGAAACGGATCTCCACCACCTCCGCATGCCCGGTGCGGCCGGTGCACACTGCCTCGTAGCTTGGGGTGTCGAGCGTGCCGCCGGCATAGCCCGGCAGCACGGCCTCGACCCCGCGAAGGTCTTTGAAGACCGCTTCGACGCACCAGAAACATCCGGCGCCCAACAAAGCCTTCTGGGTCATCGCTGTGTCCTTACTGAACGACCGGCAGAATCACGCTGCTGGCCTGGCTTGCGCCTTCGTGGATCGTCTGCGTCGCCTTGACGTAGTCGCCGGGCTTCGCATCGAAGATGTTGGAGACATAGGTCTGCGGGTTGCGATCATAAAGGGGGAACCACGACGACTGGATCTGGACCATGATCCGATGACCCGGCTGGAAGACGTGGTTCACCGCCGGCAGGGTGAAGTGATACCGCTCCACCTGCCCCGCCGGGATCGCCTCGGGTTTGGCGAAATCATTGCGATAGCGTCCACGGAAGATATCCATCGAGATCGGCAACTCATAACCACCCATCGAAGGCTCGTCCGGAGTCTGGGCGGGGTAGACGTCGATCACCTTGACCACCCAGTCCGCGTCCGTCCCTGTCGTGGCGGCGAACAGATTGGCTTCCGGCACGCCGCTGACCCGCACGGGCGCCGTCAGCACCCCGGTCTCGAACGTCAGCACGTCAGGTCGCGCCTCGGCCTCGCGCTGGTCCGTGGTCAGCCACGGCTTCCAGCGCACGGCGTCGCTGAACGCATACGGACGATGGAGGAACGGCACCGGATGGGCCGGGTCGGAGACGTAGCTGTCCGACCCCTCACCCGGCATGTCAAAGCCGAGCGTGCCGCCCTGGTGCAGATAGATCGGCTTGGCGACACTGCCGCAACCCTTGGCGCACGACGACGGCCATGACTGGAAATGATCCCAGCGATTTTCGCCCGTGTTGTAGATGATCGCCTCCGGGAACATCGCCTCCGGCGCGCCGGGCTTGAGGTAGCGATCGAAGAACGGGCGCATCACGTCGCGACGATACTGTTCGGCCGTGTCGCCTTCGAAATGCAGATCGCCCAGCGCCGAGCCGTTATAGTTCACGCCGCTGTGCCGCCATGGCCCCATCACCAGGATGTTCGGCACGGTCTGCGGCTTCTGCTGCAGGGCCTGCCAGGAGTGGATCGCGCCCCACATGTCTTCCTGATCCCACAGGCCCTGTTCCCAGATCGTGGGCACCGACAGGGGGTGCGCGGCCAGCAGCTTGTCCAGAGCCTGTTGCTGCCAGAACGCGTCATAGGCCGGGTGGGCGTGCACGCGCTGCCACCACGGGAACTGCTCCAGCCCGGCGGCGCGCGCGAAGGCACCGGCCGACCCGGCCCGCAGGAAATTGGTGTAATCGTCATGATCGACGCGCGGGATCGTGTCACCTTCGCCGCGCACCGTCATCTGCTCGGTGAAGTAGTCGAAGCCGCCCTGGCGGAACGCGCCGTAGTGGAACCAGTCGTCCCCCATCCAGCCATCGACCATCGGGCTTTCCGGGGCCGCGACTTTCAGCGCCGGATGCGGATGCAGCAGCGCCATCACCACGGTAAAGCCCTCATACGACGAACCCGTCATGCCGACCCGGCCATTGGACTCGGGCAGGTTTTTCACCAGCCAGTCGATCGTGTCATAAGCGTCGGTCGTCTCATCCGTGCTGGTCGGGTTGAGCGGCCCGATCGGCGGCCGCGTCATGACATAATCACCCTCCGAGCCATACTTGCCACGAATGTCCTGAAACACCCGGATGTAACCGCCCGCCACGAACACGTCGTCACCCTGCGGCAGGATTTCGCGCATGGTCAGCGCACCGGGCGTGCGGTTCAGCCGTTCGGACGCATGGTAGGGCGTGCGCGTCAGCAGGATCGGCGCGTTGCCGTGCGCACCCTTTGGGATCACGATAACGGTGTGCAGTTTCACGCCGTCGCGCATCGGGATCATTACATCGCGCTTGATATAGTCGCGCGCGTCGATCGGCAGCTTCGGGTTGGCGGGAATGTCGCTGCCGGTCTGGACCGACAGCGGGTCGGGCTGCCCGGCCTGCGCGCGCGCGTTTGCCAGGGTCAGCAGCGGGGTCGATACGCCGATCGAGAGGGCCAGCAGCGCGTGGCGGAAAGATAGCTTGGTCACAGTGATCTCCGCAGGTGTTACCGGAGTTTAGGCCATGATCGGGATTGCGCGGCAAGGCAGGTTGGCGATCAATAAAGTTATAAAATGCGTGTCTTTTCGGACATAAAATTACGTCTCAGCTGGAAAGAGGGTGGATTGCCGCTGAAACCTCCTATATGTCGCAGCGTATCCATACCCCGCCCACTGGAAATCGAAGTCGTCGCCATGCCCGCATATCGCTCTCGCACCACGACCCATGGCCGCAACATGGCCGGAGCCCGCAGCCTGTGGCGCGCCACGGGCATGAAGGATGGCGACTTCGGCAAGCCCATTATCGCGGTCGCCAACTCGTTCACGCAGTTCGTACCGGGTCATGTGCATCTGAAAGATCTGGGCCAGCTCGTGGCCGCCGAAATCGAGGCAAACGGCGGCGTTGCGAAGGAATTCAACACGATTGCCGTCGATGACGGGATCGCGATGGGCCACGGCGGCATGCTTTACAGCCTGCCGTCGCGCGAACTGATCGCCGACGCCGTCGAATATATGGTCAACGCCCATTGTGCCGACGCGCTGGTCTGCATCAGCAACTGCGACAAGATCACGCCTGGCATGCTGATGGCCGCCATGCGCCTGAACATCCCGACGATCTTCGTCTCGGGCGGCCCGATGGAAGCCGGCAAGATCGTCAAGGACGGGGTGATCCTGCGTGCGGACCTCGTGACGTCCATGGTCTCGGCCGCCAATCCCGACGTATCGGACGAGGACTCCGAACAGATCGAGCGCTCGGCCTGTCCGACATGCGGCTCGTGCTCGGGCATGTTCACCGCCAATTCGATGAACTGCCTGACGGAGGCGCTGGGCCTCGCACTGCCGGGCAACGGTAGTCTGGTCGCCACCCATGCCGACCGCCGCGAGTTGTTTCTGCGGGCCGGGCGCGAAATTGTCTCCCTCGCCCGTCGCTATTACGAACAGGACGACGCCTCCGCCCTGCCGCGCTCCATCGCCACGCGCGAAGCGTTCGAGAACGCGATGACCCTCGACATCGCGATGGGCGGTTCGACCAACACGGTTCTTCACCTCCTGGCCGCCGCTCATGAGGGTGAGGTTTCGTTCTCGATGGCCGATATCGACCGTCTGTCGCGTCGCGTGCCCAACCTGTGCAAGGTGTCGCCGTCGCGTTCTGACATCCATATGGAAGACGTGCATCGGGCCGGTGGCATTCCCGGTATCCTCGGCGAACTGGATCGCGCGGGTCTGCTGCACCGCGACGTGCCGTGCGTGCATGCGCCGACGCTCGCCCTTGCTCTGGACACATGGGACGTGCGGGGCGCGGGTGCGGAGAATGCGGCCGCCGCGACGTTCTTCAAGGCTGCCCCCGGCGGGGTTCGCACCACGCAGGCCTTCTCCCAGGCCAGCCGTTATGCCGAGCTTGATCTCGACCGCAGCGCGGGTGCCGTGCGTGACGTTGCCCACGCCTTCAGCAAGGATGGCGGTCTGGCGGTCCTGTTCGGCAATCTGGCCGAGGACGGCGCAATCGTTAAGACGGCGGGCGTCGCCCCCAGCCTGCTCTCTTTCTCGGGCCCGGCGCGCATTTTTGAAAGCCAGGACAGCGCCGTGCACGCGATCCTGAACAACCGTATCGTCGCCGGGGACGTGGTCGTCATCCGTTATGAAGGGCCGAAGGGCGGCCCGGGCATGCAGGAAATGCTATATCCGACGAGCTACCTGAAATCGAAGGGGCTCGCGGAAAAATGCGCCCTTATCACCGATGGGCGTTTCTCGGGCGGAAGTGCCGGTCTGTCGATCGGCCATATGTCGCCCGAGGCCGCCGAGGGGGGGGCGATCGGCTTGCTGGAAGATGGTGACATCATCGTCATCGATATTCCCAACCGGGTCCTGCGGGTCGATCTTGCCGACGCCGACCTCGCCGCGCGCCGCGATCGTATGGAGCAGAGAGGCGATACGGCCTGGACGCCAGAGCGCGACCGTGTGGTGTCACAGGCGCTGCGCGCTTACGCACTGATGACCACAAGCGCCTCACGCGGTGCCGTGCGCGACGTGTCGCAGGTAATGCGCCGCTCGCGCTGATTTATTCCTGTCGGAGCGCTTTCTGGCGCCCCGGCAGCCGACCGACACCGCGCACACCACCGGGAAAGCAACGCATTCGCCATGGATTGTGCGGGACGGGCAAAGCGCGCAGCTCCGGGCCGCGCGCGCCACGTAACGGGGTTACGGTCTGGATCACCGCACCCCGACGACGATCAGATGCGTGAGAGTGCTGCCTCCAGCCGCGCCTTGTCGGCCTCAAAACTCGCCAGACGGTCGCGGTTTTCCTCAACGACGTCGGGCTTGGCTCGGGCAACGAAGTCGGCATTGTTCAGCTTGCGCTCGACCTTGCCGATTTCATCGATCGCCTTGGACAGTTCCTTTCCAAGACGCGCCCGTTCGACCTCAAGGTTGATCAGCCCGGCGAGTGGAAGCACCAGCGTTGCTTCCCCCAGAACGGCCTGAGCCGACCCGGCCGGCATCACCTCCCCGACCTCTCCGATTTCGGAGACGCGGGCCATGCGTCCGATCGTCTCTTCCCATGCGCGCGCGCGCGCCAGCGTGCCCGGCGCCGCATCGCGCAGAAGCACCGGCGACAGACGCGACGGCGGAACGTTCATCTCAGCACGCACGGTCCGGATTTCCGTGATGAAACGTATGACCCAGTCCAGCTCCTGCTGCGCGTCCTCGCTGCCTTCAGGCACGTTGGCGACGGGCCAGGAGCTCGTCATCAGGCTGCCTTCGGGCCCGAAGCCAAACGCGTGCCACAGCTCTTCGGTCACATAGGGCATGCCGGGGTGAAGCATTTTCAGGACGGTGCCCAGAACGTGTGCCGCCACCGCACGAAGCTCAACGGCTTCGGGCGTATCCCCCGATGAGAACACCGGCTTTGCAAATTCCAGAAACCAGTCGCAGAATCGGTTCCAGACGAAGCGATAACACGCGGCGGCATACTCATCGAAGCGAAACGCCTCCAGGGCGGAAGTCACCTGTTCCACGGCGTGCGAAAGCTCAGCCAGGATCCAGCGAGCCAGGACGCCTTGCGCGGTGGCGGGATCGAAGTCCGAAACCGGCGCCACCCCGTTCATTTCGCAAAAGCGTGCCGCGTTCCAGAGTTTGGTGACGAACGAGCGATATTCCTCGACCCGCTTGCGCCCAAGCTTGACGTCACGGCCCTGTCCCGTCAGCGCGCAGATGGTAAAGCGCATGGCATCGGCGCCATAGTCGTCGATCAGCTCCAGGGGATCGATGCCGTTCCCCTTGCTCTTCGACATCTTCTGGCCCTTCTCGTCGCGCACGAGGCCATGAATCAGAACCTGTCGGAACGGGACGTCCTTCATGAAATGAAGGCCCATCATCATCATCCGGGCGACCCAGAAAAAGATGATGTCGAACCCTGTGACGAGAACATCCGTCGGGTAATAGCAGGCGAGCGCCTCGGTGCTGTCCGGCCAGCCAAGGGTCGAAAACGGCCAGAGCGCGGACGAGAACCAGGTGTCGAGCACGTCCTCGTCCTGCACCACGGGCGTGTCGTCCCCGTAATGCTGACGGGCCTGCGCGCATGCGTCCGCCTCCGAATGGGCCACGAAAACCTTACCGTCCGGCCCGTACCACGCGGGAATGCGATGCCCCCACCACAACTGCCGGCTGATGCACCATGGCTGGATATCGCGCATCCACGCGAAAAAGGTATTTTCCCACTGACGCGGAACAAACGTCACGTCCCCTTTTTCGACGGCTTCGATCGCCGGAGCCGCGAGCGTTGCGGCATCGCAGTACCACTGCGTCGTCAGACGGGGCTCGACGACCGCTCCCCCGCGCTCGGCATGGGGGACCTGATTGCGGTGCGGCTCGATTTTCTCCAGCCATCCGAGGCGGTCGAGTTCGCCTACGATCCGCTTGCGGGCGTCTTCCCGCGAGGCACCCTCCAGCGCGCGCACGAACGCAACATCCGCGAGGCCCTCGATCGACACGAGATCGTCCACGATGTCGGCAAGCGTTATGCGCGCCCCTTCATCAAGCACGGACGGCATCGCCAACGCGTGCCGACGCCCGACCTCATAATCGTTGAAGTCATGCGCCGGCGTGATCTTGACCGCGCCGGACCCCTTCTCCGGATCGGAATGTTCATCCGCGACAATGGGAATGCGGCGCCCGGTCAGCGGCAGGATCAGGTTACGTCCAATCAGCGCCGTATAGCGTGCATCCTCCGGGTGCACCGCCACCGCGACATCCCCCAGCATCGTCTCGGGGCGTGTCGTCGCAACGGTGATCGTGACATCCGTTTCGCCCTCGACCGGGTAGCGGATGTACCAGAGAGAGCCGTTGACTTCCTTATTCTCGACTTCAAGGTCGGACAGCGCTGACCGAAAAACCGGGTCCCAGTTCACCAGGCGCGTATCGCGGTAAATCAGGCCTTCGCGAAACAACGTGACGAACACTTCCCGAACGGCCTGCGACAGGCCGTCGTCCATCGTGAAGCGCTCACGCTCCCAGTCGAGGGATGCGCCGATACGACGCAATTGCTGGGTGATGGCACCGCCGGATTCACCCTTCCAATGCCAGACGCGTTCGACAAAGCCGTCCCGTCCGAGATCCTGACGGGTCGGACCACCCTCCGCCGCCAACGCCCTCTCGACCACAAGCTGCGTCGCGATTCCGGCGTGATCCGTACCCGGCTGCCAAAGGGTGTCGCGGCCCTGCATCCGTCGCCAGCGAATCAGGGTGTCCTGCAACGTCATCGTCAGGGCATGCCCCATGTGAAGCGTGCCTGTGACGTTGGGAGGCGGGATCATGATGGTGAACGGCGCACCCTGCCCCGCAGCACCCGCCGCGAAACGACCGCTGTCCTCCCACCGGCGATACAGCGCGGATTCACGATCGGAGGGCGAGAAGGATTTGTTCAACATCACTCGAAAACCAACAGCTGGACACAGACCGGGTCCGCGCGCCGGATACGCGCGGAGCAGGCTTCCTTCTCAGGCAAAAGGTCTGAAAACACCAGCCCAAACGGTAACGAGGCGTTCAGCGTGTCTTCTGCATCTTGGCGATCTCGGCCCGGACCATGTGCTCGACCAGTTCGGGTAGATGGCTGTCGAGCCATCGTTTGACCAGTGAACGCACCTCCTGGCGGACAAGACCCTCCAGGGTCACGGCTTCCGGTGCGGGTTCGCTGAGGACGGGAATAGCACCGATGTCCTGGATCGCGCTGTGCAGGGTCTCGAACGAACGGGCCGTCAACTCCTGTGTGGTGTGATCAAGCAGCGCTTCGTCGGCAATCGGCCGGGGAGAGGGTGCCGGAACCGTGTCCCCCGACGCGGGCAGCGCTTTGGGTGACGGCACGGTCGCCTGGATATCGGAAGCGGCAACCAGAGGCTGCTCCTCCACATCGGACGACGGGACGGCCGCTGGCGGCACGTCGGCCGGGGGTGACGAGACGCGCATCGACCGGTCGAGCGTCAGGGGCGCGTCCCGACCGGGAACGGCGCCCGGGTCCTCGTTCAGGACACGGCGTATGGACGAGAGAATCGTGTCGATCGCCGGATCGTCGTGTTCGTGCGCGTGGACAGTGCTGTCAGTCATGGTCTGATCCTTCCCCGGACAGGGTGAATCAGCGACCCGACTGACCCACCGCATAGTCGTTGATACCCCACAGACGGTCCTTGACCGCCTTGTAGTACGCTTTTTCGTCGTAGAGCGGCACGTCGAGCTTCAGGTCCACCGCCGTCAGTCGACCAATCGCGGCCGCCACCTGATAAGACGCGTTCACCAGATTGCCGAGGCTCTGCACCAGCGCGATCTGCGACTGCAGCAGGGTCTCCTGCTGCTGCAGCACTTCGAGCGTGGTGCTCGTCCCCACGATGGCCTGGCGCTCCACCCCGTCCAGCGCCACGACGTTGGACGACACAGCGGCGCGGTTGCTGACGAGAGCCGCTCTGTAGGACATCAGTTGCTGCCAGTTCGATGACGCAAGCTGTTGCGCCGACCGTCGCTGGACCATCACCTCGTCATGGGCGGCCTGCGCCTGCTGTCTGGCCTGCCGAACCGCCGCATACTCGGAACCGCCCTGGTACACCGGCACCTGAAAAATGATTTCGCCGTATTTGTTTTCGTTGAACTGGTGCCCCAACCCCTGATTGACGCCGCGCATATACGCGAGTTCTGCCGAGACTTTCGGCATGATGGCGGCGATTGCGACCGCCACAGCGTCTTTTTGCGATGCTTCGGTGAACAAAGCGTTAATTATGTTCGGATTATTGTCCAAAGACTGCTGAACCGCGTCCTTTTCCGACCCGACGGGAAGGATCAGCGGCTGTGGGGGCTCCAGATTGGGCGGCGGGGCAACCCCGACGATCTGCAGATAGGTGGCCTGCGCCGTCTGCAAAGTGCCCTCGGACTGCTGCCGTGTCGCCGTCGCCGATGCCAGTGCCGCGCCGGCCTGAGCCACGTCGGTCCGGGTCAGCTCGCCCTCCTGGAACCGGCGCTGCGTCGCACGCAACTGGGATTGCAGGACCTTTTCATTGTTGATGTTGAGCTGAAGGGTCTGCTCGTCCTGCACGACGGCGACATAGGCGCTGACGACCTGCGCGAATACCTGCTGTTCAGTCGCGATCAGCTTGGCCCGTTCGGCCATCACCTTGTTGACGGCCTGATGCGTAGATGCTGTCGTCTTGCCGCCGGAATAGAGCGGCTGGGTGACGGTCGCCGTGGCCATGTAACCAGGTGATGCATACGTCCGGTAATAGCCCGGCACGTCGGCCTGACCAGTGTAGTTGTTAACGCCCTCGTAATACGTCAGGGCCATCTGGCCCGTCAGCGTAGGGCGCCACCCCGCCAGCGCCGTAGGTACCTGCTCGTCCGTGGACCGCAGCATCGCGCGCTCCTCTCGCAGGCTGGGATTGCCGAGATAGGCGGTCGCGAGCGCCTGCTGGAGCGTGTGCGGCACAAAAGTGGGGGACCCGGTGCCGTCGTATTTTTGCGCCAGTGCGGAGGTACTGGTCAGAACCGCTGTCAGTCCCCACCCGAGACCACGAAGAGCTTTCAAACAGGCCTCCTGCACGCATCTACAATGACCCCGCCTTATCGGCGGGGTCTCAGGGTGTCAGAACGAAAAGACGGGCGCGAGCGCGAACGCCGGCAGAACCGGCACCGCCGCGTCGAACAGCGGTGTCACCGTCAGCGCAGCCTGCAACCGGGTGGCGATGAACGCCGACGGCACACGTCCGGGAGAAGCGAGCACACCGGCCAGACAGCCATCCGCCACCAGTTGTGTCACGAGCGGCTCGGGAACCTGGGCCACGCCACCGTCGATGAAAATCAGGTCATAGGGCGCCAGGGCCGGGCATCCGTCGGACAGCGCACCGTCGGCCCACGTAACGCCGGGGGCGTGACGCGCCGTGAACGATCGACCCAGCGCCGCCCGTTCTGCGTCGGATTCCAGAGCCGTCACCTCCGCCCCGAGCCCCGAGATAAGGGCCGCCGAGTAACCACCCGAGGCGCCCACCACCAGGACCCGGTCGCCAGCTTGTATGTCGCAGTTCTGCACAAGGCGTGCCACCACGCGCGGCTCGGTCAGGAACCGGCCACCACCCAGTGGCAGGCTCTGGTCGGCGTACGCGAAATCGCGCAGCGACGGCGCAACGCACTCTTCGCGGGGTAGCACGCGCATCAGGGCGATGATCCGGGGATCGTTGATCTGGGCCGGTCGTATCTGGGCATCGACCATGCGCTGCCGTGCCGCATCGAACTCATGTGCTCGCTGGACCGACCGGTCGGCAAGTGACTGGCTCAAGTGTTTTCCCCTGAAATGTGACGGATCCTCGTGCCGCGCGCGCGGTTCTTGACGACATGTTAGGCGCGCGCGCGCCACGCCGCCAGTCCCTACACGCACGTCGGGTTCGACCATGGAGGAAACCTCGCCGCGACGGAAGCTGAGGCAAGCGCTTGACCGCAGACAGAGAAAGGTGGATACAGCGGCCTTCGCCGGGCCGGTCCGATGGCAGAATGGTGATGCAGCGGACTGCAAATCCGCGTATGTGGGTTCGATTCCCGCTCGGACCTCCACCGCCCGGTGAAATTACCGCATTCAATAAGATACAGCCACGGGCGCGCGCCTCCGGCCCGCTGGCCGGAACACAGCACAACACCACCCGATGAACTTCCCCTTCTCCACACTTGCGACCGATTCGGTCGGCGATCTCGCCCATTTAATCCAGACCGCGTTGACACCGGTCTTCATGCTGTCGGGCATCGGGACGCTGCTCAATCTTTTCAACACCCGCCTCGCGCGGGTGTCGGACCATATGGAAAAGATCGACGATCAGATCACAGCGGCGGATGCGGACGCCGATATCCTTCACCTGCTTCGGCGATTGGTCCGGTTGCGCCGACGCGTCGTCATGCTCGATGCGTCGATCCTGTTCGGCGGCTGTGGCGGGGCGGCGACGTGCGGCGCGGCGCTGGTCCTGTTCATGGGCAGCGTCCGCGACAGCGCGCACGGGTCATGGCTTGTCGCCATGTTCGGGGCCGCCCTTCTGTTCACCGTGCTCGCCCTAGCTTTTTTTCTTGGCGACAGCCTGTTGGGCTGGCACTTTCTTCACACCGAAGGGCCGCTGCGACGCACCAAAGAGGGCGTCGACAGCGACTGACGCGGGGCCTCAGGTGTGTTGGGCAGCGAACGCGGCGGCCGCGCCGAACAGACCCGGCTGCGGATGGGTGATCAGCTTGACCGGCGTGCGCGCCATGATCGATTCGAATCGCCCCTTGGCCACGAATCGCTCCTGAAAGCCCGAGCGGGGCAGATGATCGGCCAGCCGAAGGCCCAGACCGCCCGCGATGACCACGCTGTTCGCACCATGGGCCAGCGCCAGATCGCCGGCGAACGAACCGAGCCCGAGGCAGAATCGCTCAAGTGCTGCGGCCGCCATGACGTCACCGCCGTCCAGCGCCATGCTCCACAGTGCCTTGTCATCGCGCGTCTTGACGGTGGCGTTCTCGATTTCCGCGATCGCCTCATACAGGTTGACAAGCCCAGGCCCGGACACAACACGTTCCACCGACACACGGCGATACCGCATCCGAAGGCGGGCGAGAATCAGGTCCTCAAGCCCGTCGACCGGCGCGAAATCGATATGGCCGCCCTCGGTCTCCATGACGAAATACCGCTCGTCGCGCCGCATCAGGCACGCCGCGCCAAGGCCGGTGCCGGGCCCGACGATCGTCGTGACGCCGCTGGTCGGAAGGGGGACGTTGGGTCCGCAGAGATGGCGAAGGTAACGGTCCTCGACCTGTGCCACGGCATGGCCGACGGCACCGAAATCGTTCACCAGCACGGAGTGTGAAATCCCGAGCCGCTCGTTCAGATTGGAGCGCTGGATAACCCACGGATTGTTCGTGAGCTTAAGGATGTCGCCCTGGATCGGGCAGGCGACCGCGATCGCCGCCGCATCCGGCAGCGAGCGGCCCGAGTTGTGCGCGAACGCCTCCCACGCCAGGGCAAGACTGGCGTGCTCCGCGCACTTCAGGGTCGTTGCCTCCCCCAGTTCCGCCACACGGCCGTCTGCCACGGTTGCGATTGCGAAACGCGCATGAGTCCCACCAATATCGACGGCGACGATTTCCCGCATGGGCGGACATCCTTGTTCTTGTGATCCTGCCCCACACCAGAGCAGATCAGCCCGTTTTTTTTACCGTTCGCAGCCATCCGGTAGGACGTCAAGGCGCTTGATTCGTTACGGCAGACGCGTCTGCCGGCTTTTCAGTCGACGCATGATGGTATCGCGCGCCCCTCGTGGCAGGAACGTCCCGATGACATTCAGGATGCGAAAGACGGGGGGAAAAACAACCTCCGCGCGATTGTCGCCAACGGCGCGCATGATCAGACGGGCCGCCTTAGCGGAGGTCACGAGAAACGGGCGCGGCCCGATCAGGCGGCGGCTCATGGCCGTGTCAACAAAGCCTGGCGCCACGAGTGTCACGCCCACACCGCGCGACGCGATCGACAGCCGCAGCGCATGGGCAAAGCGGGCCAACCCGGCTTTGGAACCGCTATAGGCCGTCGCGAACGGCAGGTCGTGAAATCCGGCGACCGAGCCGATCAATACAATGTGGCCGCCACCGCGCCCCGCCATGCGTCCGGCGAGTTCGGTCGCCAGAGCGGCCGGAGTGGCGAAGTTGACCACGGCCGTGTCGAATACGGTCTGCGGCGACTCGATTACCTCCTCCGGATTACGGATATCGCTGACGCCGGCACCGAGCACCGCGAGATCAATTCCGCCGCCTTCCGCGGGGCCCGCGTCGTCACCTCGGACTGCCTCCAGCGCCGCCGGCCCATCTCTCAAGTCCAGCGCCCGGGTCACGACGGTCGCGCCGCGCGCACGGCATTCGGCCGCCGCCTGCGCGAGTCGGGCCATATCACGCCCCCACAGCACGAGCGTTCGACCCGGCTGCGCCATCGCCACGGCCAGCGCCGAGCCGATCCCCCCTGACGCACCCGTTATGAGAATGCGCCCAAAGCGCGGGTCTAGCTTGCCTGATGTAACGGGTCGCGGCATGAACAGGTCCTTCGATCGTCAGGGCCGTCCGGCCTGGGAAGGCGGCGCAGCGTGGTGGAACTTCGTGACGGCAGGTCCAGCGGGTCTGGACGACGGCTTTACGAAGCGGAAAGGTATGAAGAGCGCAATGAACGAGCAGGCCCCAGTGATCGTCACCCCCGTTGGGGACGCACGCGCACTGAAGACGTTCATCCGTGCCCCTCGCCTGCTCTATCGTGGCCTTGCGGGCCACGTCGCCGCGCTGGACATGGAACAGCGCGATCTTTTACATCCCGATCACGGCGCATTTTTCAAGCATGGGCGCGCGCAATATTTTCTAGCCCATCGCGGCGCCCGGCTGGTGGGACGCATTTCCGCCCAGATCGATCCGGTGTCCATCGCGCATTGGGGACGCAAGGTCGGCATGTTCGGCGCGCTGGATGCCGAACGCGATCCCGAGGTCGTCGCGGCGTTGCTCGACGCCGCCTGCGACTGGCTGACCGCGCAGGGCATGGATTTGGCGCAGGGGCCCTACACGATCAATCCGACCGGCGAATTCGGCATCATGATCGAAGGGCAAGGCGAATACCCGATGATCGGCATGCCGTGGCATCCGCCCGGACTGGGCGATCTGGTCGAAGCTGCCGGATTCTCGGCCGCCCGCGACCTGCTGGCCTACCAGATGCCGGTCGGCCCGGACGCGGAGCGCGCCCATCTTCTGCCTGACAGCCTGAAGATGGGGCAAGGTCGGCTCGGCACCGTCACGACCCGTGGGCTGGACCGCCGCAATCTGGCGCGCGACGCCGAAATCCTGCGCCAGCTCTATAACGACGCCTGGGCCGATAGCTGGGGATCGGCGCCCCTTCAATCGCATGAGGTCGTGAGCCTGATGCGGCAGCTCAAACCCATGCTGCGTCCCGAACATTACGTGCTGGTGGAGATCGAGGGGCGCCCGGCGGGCTTCGCGCTGGTCGTTCCCAACCTTTACGATATCGCGGGTGATCTCGGGGGAGCGCCGTCGCCTCTGGGCTGGGTGAAGCTAGGTACCCGCATCCTGCGCCACAGCTTTACGTCCGCGCGCGTGATCCTGCTGGGCGTCAGTGCCGAACTGCGCAACACCCCCCTCGGCGCGCTCCTGCCCGCTCTGGTGATCGGCGAGCTGATGAAGCGCGGGCGTGCCCTTCCCTATCGCATGGTCGAACTCGGCTGGATTCTCGAGACGAACATGCCGATGCGGCGCCTGATCGAACGCGTCGCGCCCGAGCCGTGCAAACGCTACCGCGTCTATGAAAAGGCGCTGAGCGGTCGCTGACCGCGTGCCGGGCGGGCGCTCAGACGTCGTCCGGCAGATGCGTCCAGCCCGGCCGGGCGAAGAGCAGCGGCCGACCCGCCTTGTCCCATACCCGCACATCGGATCGTCCGGCGACACACTGCCCGATCCGCGTCACGGGCACGTCGCACGCGTGGCAGGCCGCCCGGAGTGCCTCGGCCTGCGTGCGGGGCGCCGTCAGAAGCAGTTCGTAGTCGTCGCCGCCGGTCAGGCACAGCTCCAGATGCTCGGGTGCGCGATCGGTGCGCGGCACGCGGTCCGCGTCGATATCGATACCCACCCCGCTTGCGCGGGCAATATGGCCGGCGTCCTGCACCAGACCGTCGGAAATATCCATCGCCGCCGTGGCAATGCCCGCCAACGCGAGACCCAGGCGTGGTCGCGGCACGCGGTAGCGATCGGCAAAGAAACCGTCCCTGTCCGGCCACCCATCGCGCAGGACGCGCAACCCGATCGCCCCGTCGCCAATCGTCCCGGTCACCCAGACATCGTCGCCCGGCCGTGCGCCGCCGCGCAACAGCGCCTGCCCCGGTGCCACATGTCCCAGAATCGTCAGCGACAGAACAAGCGGCCCCGTCGTGGAGGTGGTGTCGCCGCCCAGAAGGGTAAGCCCGAACGTTGCCTGGTCGTCGGCCAGCCCGGCCGCGAAGGCCGCGAACCATGCGTCGTCACCGCCCGGCGGTCGACTGACGGTTAGAAGATAACCCAGGGGCGCGGCCCCCATGGCCGCCAGATCTGACAGGTTGCACCGCAGCAGCTTGCGGCCGATGGTCCGCGCGGGATCGTCAGGCAGGAAGTGGAGACCCTCGACCATCGCATCGACTGCGACGACGAGCGATCGTCCCGCAGGCGGGGTCAGCACCGCCGCGTCGTCGGTCAGATCAAGGGCCCCGGGCCCTGAAAGAGGGCGGAAATGCCGCCCGATGAAGGAAAACTCGGCCGGAAGCGTCATTCTGCGCCTCTGACCGCCGTCATCATGCGTCCTGCCCGTTCGGCGCCTGTTCGCGCGCCAGACGATCGAGGATCGCGTTGACCATCTTCGGCTCGTCGCCGGAGAAGAACCCGTGCGCCACGTCCAGATACTCGTTGATGATCACGCCCGCGGGGGCCTGCGCGGCCATCAATTCGGCAACGGCGGCGGTCAGAAGGGCGCGCAGCACCGGGTCGAGGCGCCCCAGCGGCCAGCCGGAGGGCAGCACCGGTTCGAGCCGCCGCAGGATACTCTCGCGGTTGCGGTCGGCATCACGGACGATCGTCACAAAAAGCCCGCGGTCGGCCTGCGGGGCCTGTCCGTCGTCGAATGAGGAGTCTTCGCCACCTTCGAGACGGTGGCGCTCGAACTGCACGATGATGGACTCGGCGGCCTCGCCACCCCCCTGCTCCTGCTGGAACAGTGCCTGCACGGCGGCAACACGGGCGATCGTGCGCGAGCGGGGCGCGCCGGGGTGTGGATCGGTCGTGGTCATCGTGTCCTCAACTCAAGGCCCGGATGGACGGGCGGGGCCGCTTCTTCGCGCGTTCGACGCGTCAGGTCCAGTCTAATCGTCCGATGGCGCGACGGAAGGATCGCTGCCGGGCGCGGTACCTTCACGCATCGACGTCAGGATGGACGAGAAATCCTGTTCCTCGCGGAAATCACGATAAACGCTGGCAAAGCGCACATAGGCGACGCCGTCCACTTCCCGCAGCGTATCCATCGCCAGTTCACCGATACGGGCCGAGGGAATATCGGTGTCTCCCGACGATTCGAGGCGCGTAACCAGACCTGTGACGATCCGCTCGATCCGTTCGCTCTCGACGGGCCGCTTGCGCAGCGCGATCCGGATCGACCGGGTCAGTTTCTCGCGGTCGAACGGCACTTTGCGTCCGTCGGTCTTCACCACCGTCAACTCGCGCAGCTGTACGCGCTCGATCGTCGTGAACCGCTGCCCGCACGAACTGCAAAACCGCCGGCGCCGGATCGCGACGCCGTCCTCATTGGGGCGACTGTCTTTGACCTGCGTGTCGTCGTGGCCGCAAAAAGGACATCGCATAACGTCACATCACTCCCGTCCCGAACCTCGATGAGGGCTGCCCGATCTCCCGAGGAATGTCGCGATTTTCTAGCGTATATGGGATATTGAGGAAACACGCGGCGGCGTTGCCGGGCCGCCTTGATCAGGAGCGAAAGACACGTGGCGCGCAACTTCCAGACCCGACCCCGATTTAAGGCCATGCCGTTCGGGATGTGTTTCCGCGTAGCTGTGGCGGGCACCCTGATGACCGGCGGACTGAACGTCGCCCGCGCGCATGATGTTTCGCCGGTCGCCGGAGAGTCCGCGCCCCAGACAGCCCCGGACGATATTCGCATCACACATCCGTCGGCGATCCTGGTCGGCGAGAACAAGTCCATCGCCGCATTGTTCATGACGATCACCAACCACGGCGGGACGGTCCATCTGATCGACGGCGTATCGTCGCATGACTGTTCGGATTTAGCCGCGTCAAGCGGCCCGCAGGAACCGGGTGAGACCGAAGAGGCCCTGTTCACCCATCTGGCGCTGCCCGCCAACACGACCCTCGTCTTCCCCAGCAGCGGTTTTCATCTGGTGTGCCACGGTCTGGGCGGTCGGAACGACACGACCCCGACAACGGCAGACGCGCCGACTCCGTCTGAGGTGACCGTCGTGTTCCACTATCGCGGCGGCAGTTCGTCGACAGTCGTCTTTCCCATCGCCAAGGCCTGATATCCCCTCGACAGGGAAGTCCACCGTGCCCCCGAACCACACTCGGGGGCACGGCGACGGACCGTGTCAGGCGGCCTGTGACAGGGTGCGGCGCACCGCCTGATGCCAGCCGTCGATCATGCGCTTGCGCTGCGCACCCTCCATCTGCGGCTCGAACATGGAGCTGCGCGACCACGTGCCCGCGACTTCATCCAGGCTCGACCAGACGCCAGTCGACAGACCCGCGAGGAAGGCCGCGCCCAGCGCCGTCGTTTCAAGGTTTTTCGGCCGTTCCACCTTCGCCTGCAACATGTCGGCCAGAAACTGGCAGAACCAGTCATTGGCGGCCATACCACCGTCTACCCGCAGCGTACTCGCCGTGCCGCCGCCATCTTCGCGCATGGCTGCCGCGAGATCGAGCGTCTGGAACGCAACCGACTCCAGAGCCGCGCGGGCAATGTGCGCCGCTGTCGCGTCCAGCGTCAGGCCGCAGATCAGACCACGCGCCTCGGGGTCCCAGTGCGGCGCCCCGAGCCCGACGAACCCGGGCACCATGTAAACACCGTGGCTGTGCGGGATACGCGTCGCCATGTCGTCGGTCTGCGAGGCATGCGTGATGAGATGAAGCCCGTCGCGCAGCCACTTGATCGCGGCTCCGGCGACGAAAATCGCGCCCTCGAGCGCATAGGTGGTCTTGCCGCCGATCCGGTAGCCGATGGTCGTCAGCATGCGGTTGCGTGATTCCACGGGCTTGTCGCCGGTGTTGAGCAACATGAAGCAGCCTGTGCCATAGGTCGACTTGGCCATGCCGGGCTGGAAGCAGGCCTGTCCGATCACCGCCGACTGCTGATCACCCGCCATACCGCCGATCGGGATCGCACGGCCGAACAGGGCGGGGTCGGTCTCGCCGAAGATGCCGCTGTTGTCGCGCACTTCGGGAAGCAGGGCTTCAGGAACGCGGAACAGCTTCAGCAGATCCTTGTCCCAGCACTGTCGATGGATGTCGAACAGCAGGGTGCGACAGGCATTGGTGATGTCCGTCGCATGCACGCGTCCACCGGTCAGGTTCCACAGAAGGAAACTGTCGATCGTGCCGAACGCCAGTTTCCCCGCTTCGGCCTGCGCGCGCGCGCCCGACACGTTGTCGAGGATCCAGGCGATTTTCGTTGCGGAGAAATATGGATCGAGCAGCAGGCCGGTCCGCTCGCGCACCAGTGTCTCCGCGCCGTCCTGACGCAGGGTCTGGCACAGCGATGCAGTGCGCCGGTCCTGCCAGACGATCGCATGATGGATTGGACGACCCGTCTCGCGGTCCCAGACCACGATCGTCTCGCGCTGGTTGGTGATGCCGATAGCCGAGATTCGCTCGTTGCCACCCACACCCTCGAGAGCCTCGCGCGCGGTGCGGACCACGTCGCGCCAGATCTCCTCGGCGTCATGCTCCACCCAGCCCTGGTCGGGGTAGAACTGGCCGAACTCAGTGCGTGAGGTGCTCAGAGCCTCGGTATCGGCGCCGAAAACGATGCTGCGGGTCGAGGTCGTGCCCTGATCGATCGCCAGGATAAGGTTCTTTTCAGTCATGGAGATGTCCTTCCCATGCGGCCGGTGTCGTCCGGCCCTTGTTCATTACGCCGACTGTTTCAGGAGTGGCTGTGGGCGCCGAACCGCTCGGCCGGCAGCGCTGTCTCGGTCAGCACGACAGGCGTGGGCGCCATCGGTTCGACAAGGCGCTCCGGCATGAACGGCCGGATCAGCACGTAATACGCTCCCCCACCGACCAGACCGCCCAACGTCGGACCCAGTACCGGCACCCACCAGTAGTTCTGCGGCGCCGGCAGCGCCTGCGGACCCCACCCGGCAAAGTAGCAGAAAAGCCGGGGCCCGAAGTCGCGCGCCGGGTTGATCGCCCATGCGTCGAGATAGCCGGCGGAGGCACCGATCGTCGCCACCAGAAGACCGATGATCAGTGCGCCGGAGTTCGCCTGCGGCGCCATGGTGTTGTATTCGCAGGTAATGGCGAAGATGCCGAACACCAGCATCCCCGTCAGGATCGTCTGCACCAGCAGCGAATGCATCGGCGTCACCGCCTCGCCCGGATGGGTGAAGAACACGCCCGCCGCACCGCCGTCCAGTGCCCGCGTGAAGTGATGCACTTCATTAAAGTGATCGATCACGGGCGAGAACAGGGCATACACCGCCGCCGCGCCGAGGAAGCCGCCCAGGACCTGGGCCACGATATAAAGCGGCGTTTTCTTCCACGAGAACCCACGGAACGTGGCCAGAGCGATGGTGACCGCCGGGTTTGCGTGCGTGCCCGACACGGCTCCGGTCACATAGATCGCAATGGTGACGCCCAGTCCCCAGACGATGCACACACCCCAATAGGCAGTTTTATATGGGCTCGGGTCATACAGCGTGTACATCGCCGCCACCGAATCGCCGAACAGGATGATGATGAAAACGGCGACCATTTCGGCGATGAGCTCGCCCAGAAGCTTCTTATCAATTTTCATTGCGTTCACCGATGATTGTTCTTGTTGGGGTTCCAGACCCGTTGGAGATAAAACTCTCTAGGCCGCCGAGAGCGTACCCGTTGAGGCGGGCTGCGCGGGCACGCCGCTCTGACGCCGCTGTGCGATGTAGGCCTCCACCCGCGCCGCCTGTTCCGGGGCGATATGCAGCCCCAGTTTCGAGCGGCGCCACAGCAGATCGTCCGCGCACCGCACCCATTCCTGCGCCATGAGATAGTCGATTTCGCGCGCCGTCAGCCCGGCGCCGAAATCCTCGCCCATTGTCTCCCGCGTGGCGGCATCGCCCACGATCAGATAGGCGCAGGAGCCGTAGGATCGCACCAGCCGCTCCGCCGTGGCCTGATCGAGAAACCCGGCCTGCGTCCGCAGACGCGCCACCGCACCGTCGAAGCCGCCAGCACCGAGATCGCCGCCGGGCAGAGGCTGGGTGCCGGTCCAGGACGGCTTTCCCAGAACCGGCATCAGCGGCGCCAGTTTCTCGATCGCGTGCTCGGCAAGTTTGCGGAACGTCGTGATCTTGCCGCCGAAGATCGACAGGATCGCCGCCCCGCCACTGGTGTCGACATCAAGGACATAGTCACGCGTCACGGCAGACGCGTCCTTCGCCGCATCGTCATACAACGGGCGCACGCCCGACCATGCCCACACGACGTCGTCTGGCTTCACCGGCGTGCGGAAATACCGGCTGACGCTGTCGCACAGATAGCGCGTTTCGTCAGCGTCAATCTCGACACGGTTCGGATCGGATTCGAATGGAATATCCGTCGTGCCGATCATGGTGAAATCCTGCTCGTACGGAATGGCGAACACGATCCGCTTGTCCGGATTTTGCAGGATGTAGGCGTGATCGCCATCATACAGCCGGGGCACGACGATATGGCTGCCTTTCACCAGCCGCACGTTTTTCGACGTTTGCAGCTTGAGTGTGTTGTGCAGCATGTCGGCGACCCACGGCCCGGCCGCGTTGACCAGAATGCGGGCGTGAACAGTCTGCCGCGCGCCGTCGGCGTCCTCGATCACCGCCTCCCAATGGTCGGCATGGCGCGTTGCGCCGACCAGACGCGTATGCGTGCGAATGTCCGCTCCCCGGTCCCGGGCGTCCATCGCGTTGAGCACGACAAGCCGACTGTCGAGCACCCGGGCATCCGAATAGATGAAGCCGCGCGCGTAGTCGTCGCGGATCGCCCGGCCGCTGATGTGGCGGTCGAAGCGAACCGACTCCGTCTTGGGCAGCGTCATGCGCGGGCACAGATGGTCGTACAGGAACAGGCCGAGCCGCAGCAGCCACGCGGGTCGCACCAGCTTTGAATGCGGCAGGACGAACCGGATCGGCCAAATGATGTGCGGCGCGATCTTCAGCAGCCGCTCCCGCTCGATCAGCGCTTCGCGGACCAGCCGGAACTCGTAATATTCGAGGTAGCGCAGGCCACCATGGATCAGCTTCGTGCTGGCCGACGACGTATGCCCGGCAAGATCGTCCTTCTCCACCAGCATCACCGACGCACCGCGTCCGACGGCATCACGCGCTATGCCGGTGCCGTTGACGCCGCCGCCCACGATCAGAAGATCGACACGCGCATCAGGTGGGACAGTCTGCGGATTCGAAGCGAGCATGGAAAATTCCTTTCCGAATGTTCGTATCCGAACATAATGCTCATCCGCAATTCGTTTTCGCCGCTCGACGTTCTCTTTTATGTGATAGTGCCGCGCGATCCGGTGAGAATCCGCCAAGCATCGCTCATGCCAGCCTCGAGAGTCGCGCGAATGTTCGGAAACGAAGATTGCCCACGCGGGCGAAGCTCTCAGAGCTCAGCGATATGCAGCCGTGTGCCGGCCCGCTCCAGGATTTCGCGCAGGCGCGCTGGCGGTACGCGGTCGGTCACGAAATCATGGACTGCTGTCACGGGGCCGACCCGGCCCAGCGGATGGCGCGTGAACTTCGTATGGTCGGCCAGAAGGACGACGCGACGCGCATTGCGCATGATTGCGCGCGCGCACTCGATCTCCTCGACATCGAAATCCATCAGGGAACCATCGTCCTCGATGCCGGAAATACCGATGACGCCGATATCCACACGATAGTTCCCCAGGGCCTCCGCCGCGGCCGGCCCCACGATTCCGCCATCGTGGCTGCGCACCCGGCCACCCGCCACGACGACCTTGAAATCGGACCGGGGTGCCAGCATCGCGGCGACGTGCAGGTTGTTGGTGATTACCTGCAACGCCTGATGGCCGCCAAGCGCCTGCGCGAAAGCTTCCGTCGTCGTCCCGATATTGATGAACAGCGAGGCATTGTCGGGGATCAGGCGCGCGGCACGACGCCCGATGGCTTCCTTTTCGCGGCGATTGAGAATCTGCCGCTCCGTATAGGCAATGTTCTCGACCGATGAGGGCAGTCCCGCCCCCCCGTGATGTCGGGCCAGCAGGCCTTGGTCGGCGAGATGGTTGACGTCGCGGCGGATCGTCTGAACCGTGACCTCGCACTGGCGCGCGAGATCCTCGTTCGACACATAGCCACGGTTGCGGACCAAGGCGACGATCGCCGCCAGTCGCCGCTGGGCGGGCGTGGCGCCGCCGGGAATCTCGGACGTCATGGCCGGTTATGTCGCCTCGGCGATTGCTTCCAGAACCGCATCGCCATAACGCGCCAGCTTCGACGCACCCACACCCTTGATGCGTCCAAGCAGGTCCAGGTCGTCGGGGCGCTCGCGGGCGATATCGCGCAGGACGGCGTCATGGAAAATGACATAGGGCGGAATTTCCTGTTCGCGTGCCTCGGTCCGGCGCCAGTCGCGCAGTGCGGTGAACACGCGCTCGCCCTCGGCATCGAGGCCGTGATCCTCATCGTCGCCATAGCGTGGCGCGCGGTCAGGCAAGGCTGCCCGCTTCAACGCGCCCTCGGTGTCCTCGCGCAGAAGGACGGGCACTTCGCCGCGCAGGATCGGCCGGGCCACCCGTTCGTCAAGGGCCAGACCGTTGTAATCACCGACGGTCATCACTGCCCCTCGGGCGATCAGCTGCCGGATCACGCCGCGCCAGAACTGTTCGGACCGATCCTTGCCGATCCCGAAGACGGACAATCCCTCGTGCTGATGCCGCCGGGTCATGTCGGTGCTTTTACCGCGCAGGACCGACGCGACATGCACGGCACCGAACCTCTGTCCCGTGCGATAGATCGCCGACAGAACCTTTCGTGCGGCGTCGGTGCCATCGAACGACGCAACCGGATGCGCGCAATTGTCGCAATGGCCGCACGCCGCTGGCAACACTTCACCGAAACAGGCCAGCAGCGCCTGCGTGCGGCATCCCGTGGTCTCGGTCAGGGCGATCATCGCCTCCAGCCGGGCGCTCATGACGCGACGCTCGCTCTCGGGGGCCTGAGACTGGTCGAGCCAGTGGCGCGCCCGCGCCATGTCCTCGCCACCATACAGCAGCAGCGTATGCGCCGGCTCACCGTCGCGTCCGGCACGACCGATCTGCTGATAATAACCTTCCGGCGAGGCGGGCATGTCGAGATGGACGACGCAGCGCACGTCCGGGCGATCGATCCCCATCCCGAACGCGATCGTCGCGACCACCACGATCCGTTCGCCGGAGCGAAAACGCATCAGCGCCGCGCGTTTTTCCATGGGCGACAGGCCGGCATGGAACGCGATCGCCGGCCATCCCTGCCCCGCCAACGTCGCGGCAACCCGTTCCGTCTTCGCGCGACTGCCACAGTAGACGATGCTCGCTCCGGTGCGATGGGCATCGAGCATCGATGTCAGCTGCCGCAGTTCCGAGGCTTTCGGCGTGGCGGCGACGTGCAGGTTGGGCCGGTGGAAACTCGCCACCAGACGCTCGGCATCGGGCATGCCGAGCGCGCCCAGAATATCTTCGCGCGTGCGTTCGTCGGCCGTTGCGGTCAGGGCAATACGCGGCACGCCGGGAAAATGGGCCGGCAAGGACGCAAGCGCGCGATACTCCGGCCGGAAATCATGCCCCCAGGCGGAGACACAGTGCGCCTCGTCGATCGCGATCAGGGCGAGTTCCTGCCGCGCCAGACGATCGATCATGCCGGGCGACAAAAGGCGCTCGGGGGAGACGTAGAGAAATTTCAGGCGCCCGGCGTTGATCTCGGTCCACACCTGGGACGCATCATCCGGGTCCAGCTCCGAATGCAGGGCGGCGGCGTTGACACCCAGTTGCCGCAACGCGGCCACCTGGTCCTGCATCAGCGCGATCAGCGGCGAAATGACCAGCGCGAGACCGGTGCGCGCAAGGCCCGGAACCTGATAACACACGCTTTTGCCGCCGCCCGTCGGCATCAGCACCAGCGTGTCCTGACCGTCCATCACACGAGCGACGGCGGCTTCCTGCAATCCACGAAAAGCGGAAAAACCGAACGTCTCGCGCAGAACCGCGTGCGCCCGGTCCATAGCGGTTCCGCGTGTTACGAGCCCCGACGCAACGGCGGCGGGAAAGGCAGCGTCATCGGCCATCGAGTGCCGCGACAGGCCTTACTGCGCGACGATTTCGATCTCGACGCGGCGCGCGGCAACCGAGACGTTCTCGTTCGACGGCGCGCGCGGCGCCTGGCGGATCGCCGACGGGGCCACGCCATCGCGCGCCAGCTGGTCGGCAACGATGCGCGCGCGGTCCATGGCCAGAAGCTCGTCGGCCGACAGATCGCCATGCGCCGCGGCGTAACCTTCGACGATCACGTTCGCTCGCCCCTTGGCCAAGGCGGTTGCGGCGGCATGCGAGACTATGGTCTGCGCCGTTTCGTCCAGCGCGGCCGAGCCATGCGTGAAGAACACAACGTATTTACGCGACGATCCGGTGGAACAACCCGCCAGCACGCACAGACCAAGGACAAGCGACAGGCGACGCAGCATGAGGTGGTATCTCCGATAGGCGAGCGCAGATCGCCGGTTTATCTTAACAGTCCGGCGGCAAGGACCGGTGTCAGGCCTCTAGGTGCCTCCGCGCCTGCGAGTCCGTCAATGGTTTCCGTCATCTCCGCGCGAGTCGCGACCAGTTCATGCCATCGCGGGCATGACCTGTCCGTCCGCCACGCGCCACACCCGGTCGATCCGCTCTACGCCTGTCAATCGATGCGCGATCATGATCACGGTGCGGTCGCCAGCCACATCGTTAAGGGTGCTGAAGAAATCGGCCGCCGTCTGGGCATCCAGACCGGTCGTGGGTTCATCGAGCAGAAGGATCGGCGCGTCGGCCAGAAGAGTGCGCGCCAGGGCGACACGCCGCCCCTGCCCGCCGGAGAGACGCGTGCCGCCCTCCCCGATCCATGTCTCGAGCCCGTCGGGCAATCCGCGCACCAGATCCCCGATCGCGGCCTGGTCCAGTGCACGCCACAACATGTCGTCGGTGACGTCACGACGCCCGAGGGTCAGGTTGGCGCGCAACGTGTCGTCAAACAGATGCGTCGCCTGCGACAGCCATGCAATCCGGCTGCGCACGGCGTCGTCACGCAGGGTCGACAGGGGTTCCGATCCCAGAAGGATATCGCCCTCCTCGGGCACTGCGACCTTCAGAAGAAGGGCGGCGAGGCTCGATTTTCCCGCGCCGGACGGGCCCAGAATGGCCACGCGTGACCCCGACGGTATATCGAGGGTCACGTTGCGCAGCACCATCGGCCGATCCGGCGACCACCGGAACGACACGTTCCGCAGGGCGATATCGGTCCCGCTTGGCGCCGGACGCGTCCCCCGATCCAGCGTCGCCGGCTGATCGGCGCTCTCGACAACGCGGCGGGCGGCCATGCCCATGGTGCCGGCGAGGACACCGGCACGCGTCAGGCCGGACGATGCCTCGAACGCCGCGATGGTCAGAAACAGCAAACCACACCCGGCCGCCGGATGAAGAGGCGTCATGCCCACCCCGACGAGGGCCGCAAGCACAGCGACGATCGCCGCCTGTCCGGTCAGAAACGACACCGCGCCGGCGAGGGCGAGTTTGCGCGCCAGTTGTCCCTGCGCGCGGCTCAGGGACTCGTCCAGAACGTCGATCCGCGACGCGACCCCGGCTTCGGCCTCAAAGGCCCGGATTTCGCGCAATCCGGCGGTAAGGTCGATCAGACCGTTGCGCAGCGCCGCCTGTGCGACCGCGATCGAACCCCCTTCGTGACGACCGATCCGAAGTGCCACAAGCGGTAGCGCTATCGCGGCCATCAACAGCAGAACCGCCAGCACGACCGCCAGTCCGGGCGCGAGCGGAAGGGCTGCCCGCAGCAGAAGAGCCAGTGCAACCGCCGCTCCGCACAATGGCACCACCACGCGCAGATACAGCCCGTCGAGCGTCTCGACATCCGACACCAGCCGCGACAGCAGATCGCCGGACCGACGGAACCCGAGGCCCGCGGCCGAACCGGCGGCAAGACGACGAAAAAACCAGACGCGCAGGTCCGCCAGTGCCCGGAACATGGCGTCGTGCGTGAACAGGCGCTCGATATACCGCCCCGCCACGCGGCCCGCACCAAGCAGTCGCAGCACGATGGAGGCCACGGCCCACAGACCGATGGCCATGCCCGCCAGCCGCAGACCTGCCGTCCACATCAGTTCGAGTCCGGCCAACAGTGCCAGAAGCGAAAGGACGATGCCGATCGCCAGTCGTGGCATGCACGGGCGCCAGACGCCGAAAATCTGTGCGAAAGCGGTCCGCTGGTCCACCAGCGGAGTGTGTTGAACCCTGCTCATGCCACGACCCTACTTTCCAGCACACGTCCGTGCACAAGGTCGAGCCTCTGTGCGCCAAAGCGGCTGATGGCGTGAGAATGGCTGGCCAGAATCACGGTGCGTCCCTCCGCCAGCCGCGCGAGCGTGTCGAAAATAGCGCGTTCGGTCGCAGGATCGAGATGCGCTGTCGGCTCATCAAGCAACAGAAGGGGCGCATTCTTCAGGAATGCGCGCGCGATTGCGATCCGCTGTGCCTGACCACCCGACAGCCCGAAGCCGCCGTCCCCGATCACCGTGTGAATGCCTTGCGGCAGTGCCGACACGAAGTCGGCCGACGCCATAGCAAGCGCATGCTCCAGCGCCTCATCGCTCGCCTCGGGTCGCGCCAGCCGCAGATTGTCCGCGATGGTGCCCGCGAACAGAACCGGCCTCTGGCCGATCCAGGCGACGTATCGCGCACGCTGGGCGCTGGACATCTCCGCCACATCGCATTCGTTGAACAGGATCCGCCCGCTCATCGGCGAAACGAAACCCAGCAGCAGTTCCATTATCGTTGACTTGCCTGCTCCCGAGGCCCCGCACAGTAAAAGCGTCTGGCGCGCGTCCATTCGGAAGCTCACGTCGCTCAGGCTCGCGCCCCGGTCCGCGTCCCACGAAAAACTAACGCGCTCGAAGCGAACGGACACCGAGGACGGGCGTGCTTCGCCCGGGGTGCACGGAACGTCGTGCGACTGACGGCCCTCGTCCGCATCGATAGAGACCGTCTCGGCGCCAAACAGATCATGGATCGATTCCGCAGCGCCCGACGCCTGCGCCCGATCCTGATAGGCCAGTGCGAGGGCGCGTAACGGCGCAAAAAACTCCGGCACCAGAACCAGTGCGAAGAGAGCCCGGCCTACCGACGCGGGATCGAGCGTCCCGGCGGCCCGCTGCGCCACGAGGCCATGCCCCTCGCCCAACGTGATCAGCACGAGCGCCACCACCATGGCGAGATCGATCGCGGCCGACGACAGGAACGCGACGCGCAGCACCGTCATCGTGCGTTTGCGCAGTTCAGCGGCCGCTGCGGCGAGACGCTCGGCCTCGTCGTCCGCCCGGCCGGCAAGTACGATCGTGGCGATGCCACGGATGCGGTCGAGGAACCGGGCCTGGAGGCGGGTCATCGCCAGAAACTGGCGTCGGGACGCGACCGCGGCGCCGATGCCAAACGCCGCCTGCGCGAAGGGGACGAACAGGCCGCACAGCGCCATGACCAGTGCGGCGTGCGGGGCCACGAACGCGACCACGCAGACCACCAGAACAGGCTGCGCCACCCACAGGATGGAGGCCGGAATCCAACGGGCGAAAAAGCCGTCCAGAGCTTCGACCCGGTCGAACGCCAGCGCGGCCAGCGCGCCGCTGTGCGCGCGGCGCAGCAGAACGGGGCCGGCCGAAAGCATGGTCTGGACGATATCCTGTCGAAGCCGCCGCCGCGCGCGGGCACCGGCCCGGCCGGCGGCGATGTCACCCAGGGCGAGGACCATGGCACGCACGATCGCGAGACATCCAAAACCCGCCAGGGGCCACACGATCTGCATCGCAGCCGCATGACCGGCCAGTACAGGGCCCAGTAGCGCTGCGATGCACGCCGCCTGCGCACACGCGATCAGAGTGCCGACGAGGCCGGCGGCAATGACCGGACGCGCGTTCCTTCGGCCCAGACGGGCCTGCGCCCGGGTCCACGCGCGCACGATTTGTTTATCTCGGCTCATCGCGGCCTTATAGGACACCATGTTCGTTAAGGACAGATTTACGACGACTTCTTGCCAATCGTTAACCCGAACCCTGTCATTCCGTCACGGCGATGCTCGCATGCTGGCATTGACCCCGCTCAGGACACGACATGGCCCCGGAGTTCCCCGCGTGGAGGTGTGAGGGGAAAGGTGATCACGTAGCGCGTGCCCGCCAGCGGCGGGACAGACGCGTCGGCTTCCGGATCGGATGTGCAGCGCATGACGCCGCCGAGTTGCCGCACGAACCCGCGGATCAGTTGCAGGCCAAGCCCGGTACGCTGGCTCCTGTCATGGGATCGCTCCCCGACGGCAAGGCCGATGCCATCATCCTCGATGACCATGACCGCCTCTCCTGCTCGTTCCTGACGCAATGTCAGCCGTACCGTCCCCGGACGGTCGTCCGGAAACGCATACCGAATGGCGTTGCTGACAATTTCCGTGGTTACCAGCGCAAGCGGAACCGCCTGATCCACCGACATCTCGAAATCCTCGGCCTCGACCACAACCGATATACGATCGGAGCCATCCTCGCCGTGCGCTGCTGCGATCTGGCTGCATAGTTCTTTTAGAAACAACGGCATGCGCATCGCCGTTGAACCCGTTTCGGGATAGAGGTGACGATGAAGCGTGGCGAGCGTGCGCACCCGATCGCGCGCCTGTCGAAACTCGTTCTGCGCTTCCGGTTGCCGGATGCGATTCGCCTGAAGGTTCAGGAGCGACGCGACAATCTGCAGATTGTTCTTTACCCGATGATGGATCTCGTGGATCAGCAACCGTTGATGCTCCAGCGCACGGGACAGACGCGCTTCATGCCGGGCCAGACGCCGTGTTGCCCGCTTGAACGAAAATCCAAGCGCCCGAAGTTCCATCGGCATGCTCCGCGCGATGCGCGTGTCGAACGCACCCCCTTGCCGCCATTCGCTCAGAGCGTCCATCAGTTGATTGATCGGCCTCACCAGAACCGCATCGGCCAGAGTGCCGACGGCGGTCAGAAGCAGGATCAGCACGGCGACGGTAAGGAACACGGTCGTGATGAAGCTGTTGCGCGCGTGACCCTCGTCCCGGCTCCGGGTGGCGACGACCAGAAGTCGAAGTCCGACCGGAAGGGTTGTCAGCACTGAGGCACGATGGCGCTGGTTGAGAGCAACAGACCCGTTATCGCCGCGGCCGTTGCGCGCCAAAAGCTCGTCTTCCAAAGCCGCTGCATCGACAGGTGCTTCGCCAGCGGCTGAGTGTGTTGGTTCAAGAGTTAGAAGCCGACGGTCCGGCGCCAGCACCCATATCCGTGGCCATTCGTTCCGGTTCTTCAGCCGGTAGCGAATGGATGCCGCCGATACCTCGAGCGACACAAGCGCCGAGAGGTAACGCGGTTGCACCCCGGCGTCATGATCGATGCGGCGCATCGTAATCTCGACACACGGGGCTTCGTCCAGAGCCTGCGGTGGAGGGTAACGAAGCGAGAGGGTGCGCTCCATGCCCATCGGGACGATGAAATCCGAGCCGTGGGAAAATCCGGCGGAGCAGCGGAACGTTGGGTTATCAATACGAGTACGTATCGCGCCATCAGCCCCACGCTCGACCACAGCAGCCACGCGCGGCGGCGACAGCGCCGCCCACGGCGATAGGCGAAGCGCGCCCAGCGCACGATCGTCGGCGGATGCGGCAAGGATACGCAGCGTCTGGGTCGCGACATCAAGTTCGTAGGAGACAAGCGCGGATGCCTGACGGGCGACCTCATCAGCCCGCGCCCGCACCACGTCCTCCATTTCCTGATAACCCTCCCACGCCAGAAGCGAGAGCCCCACGGCAAACGGGGCCACAGCCAGCAGGAGAAGACCACCGACGCGCGCGTTGACCGTGTCGAAGAGCTTCAGGATGCGCAACAGCGGCCCCAGCAGCGGGACCGCGTTCGTGGACGCGCGTCCGGCGAGCGCGCGCCGGACGCGTCTGACCAGACGATCGGGAGTGCCGGAGAACGTGTTCCGCCTGGAGTTCACGCGTGGATACCGTCGGCTAACTCTCGCGGTCCTCCTCGATGAGACGAAGAAGCTCGTCGGGAATCGGCTCGTTTGCGACTGAATCGAAGAGCTGATGGAGACCGCGCTTCAGCCACAGGTCAAATGCCCCGTCTGCCTCATCGCCTTTCTCCTGCTCCCGTTCAGTGGTCCCCTTCTCCGGAACGCCGCGACCTCCGCTACGTTCAGATTTCGCCATTACGGCTCTCTCACCCCTTCGTGCATCCTGAGCGATGACACCATTGGTGCCGGTATCACGTCCTGATGTCGTTACGTCATGCACGACGACCTGAAAAGATCGTCGCGCATGACCGGCGTGCTTTTGCCGCTTCTTTTTTAAACGTCGATCCGTTTGGCGTTGTCCGTCGACCCCAGCCGGGTGTCCAGCACGGCGCGCAGGGCGGCAACGCGCTGGCCCAGCTTGTTGGAGGCGGGCAGATCGCCGTTCATCCACGCCTCAAGCTGACGGCGGGCGCGGAAGACACGGCTTTTAGCGGTTCCGACGGCGCAATTGGTGGCCTCGGCCAGATCCTCGTAGCTCATCCCCTGCATGACCACGAGCACCAGCGCCGTGCGCTGCTCTTCAGGGAGGCGCGACAGGGCGAGGGCCAGATCCTTCAGCACCAACCGATCCTCGTGCGATGCCTCGGTGGCGAACATGCCGGGCGGCAGGTCATCGATATCGGTCGTGTCGCGACGACGGCGCAGGTCGGAGATGAAACGGTTGCGCAGGATGCGGTGCATCCAGGCGGGGAAGTTCGTACCCGGAATGAAGCTTTCCTGCGCCGCAAGGGCATTGCAGACGGCGTCCTGCACCAGATCTTCGGCGGCGGCGCGATTGCGCGTCAGCGACAGCGCCTGGACACGCAGCTTGGGGAGAATGGCGATCACCTGATCATGGAACGTCTGGGCCATCGTTTTCGTCCTTCGTTGCTTTTCGAGGGATCAATGAACGCCCGAGCAAAACCGTTGCACGCCTTTCAATGACATAAACGTGAGATCATTGCCTCACGCCTCTCCACCCCCGTCGGTGCCCGCGTCCGCCGCCTCGTCCGACGACAATTGGCGCCCGAGATGGCTTCGTGCGCGCGACACGCGCGCCTTGACCGTACCGACGGGGACGCCGCAGACGGCCGCGGCCTCCTCGTACGTCATTTCCTGCGCGCCAACGAGAATCAGCGCCTCGCGCAAGGGAGGCGGCAGCTTCCAGATCTCGCGCTCAAGCTCATGGACGCGCGCGCGGGTGTCGGTCAGTGGCGCCTGTCCGTCGTCGCCGTTCAGCGCGGCCTGCGCGCTGAAATCCTCCATCACCTCGCTTTCGCGGCGATGGCGGCGCCTGGTCTCGTAGAACAGGTTGCGGGCAATGGTGAACAGCCACGCCTTGATGCTGGTGCCTTCGATAAACTGGTCGTGTGCGGTCAGCGCGCGCATGACCGTCTCCTGCACAAGGTCGTCGGCCTGTGACGCGTTGCGGGTCAAAAAGCGTGCAAACGCCCGAAGTGCGGGAAGAGTGTCGAGAAGGGATTTTCGGAAGGACTGCATGCCGCCGGGTGCCGTTGCGAAACCCTCGCTTAACAGAGATTTGCGTTCTCTCCCAACGTCCGCTGTAATCGCCGCACGGGCCGGCCGTATCTGGCGCGAAACGGAGACACATTGCTTATGGTCGAATCGCGGAGACACGATTTTGTCCGCGCCCTTCCCTACGCGCGGCGCTATGCGCGCGCGCTGACAGGAAGTCAGGCCCGAGGTGATCTGGCCGTCGCCGAGAGCCTTCGTGATCTCATGGTCAGAGATCAGACCGAACTGACCCCGCGTAACGCGCTCTACCGCGAGATCGGCCTGCGCGCCGGCGGCGACGACCCTCCGGGCGGCCTGAGTGCCGCAGGGCGAATGCTTCTCCTGCTGACGATGCTGGAGGAGGTGCCGCTGGACGACGCCTCCACCATCGTCGGACTGTCGCTGGACGACGCGCGCGCCACGCTGGTTGATGCGCGCGCCGCCCTCGGCGAGAGCGCGCGCACGGACGTCCTGATCATTGAGGACGAGCCGATCATCGCCATGGACATCGAGGAATTGGTCGCCCAGTGCGGCCACCGCGTCGCCGGTGTCGCGCACACCGAAAAGGACGCCGTCGAACTGGCGCTGCTCCGGCGTCCGGGCCTGATCCTTGCCGACATCAACCTCGGTGGCGGCGGCGACGGCATCAGTGCGGTCACGCGGATCATGCAGGATCACAGGGTGCCGGTCGTGTTTGTGACGGCCTATCCGGAACGGTTGCTGACGGGCGAACGTGTCGAACCCGCGTTCGTCATCACCAAGCCGTTCGATCCGGTCACGCTGGCCATCGCCACCTATCAGGCGGTGACCGGCGGGGTGCGGATGCCCTAAGGCACGCGCCCCCGGAAGCCCCAGGTCCGGCATCAGCGGCGAAACGTTTGCCCGGGTTCGGACGTTCGTTCCGGGCCTTGCCGCCCCACGGCGGAAACAAGACGGAGACGCCGCATGAGTCGCTTGATCGTTGTGTCGAACCGAGTACCCGTACCAACGGCGGGAGAAAAAGCCGGCGGTCTCGCTGTCGTGCTTCACGATCTTCTGGCCCGTCGCGGCGGACTCTGGTTTGGCTGGAGCGGCGACATCGCGGACAATGCCGAACACGACACTGCCCCCGCCATCGTGGAGGAGGGCGGCGTCCAGTACGCCACCATCAACCTCACCCCCGACGAATATCAGGGTTATTACGCCAACTTCTCCAACGCGACGCTCTGGCCGCTGATCCATTCCCTGCCCGAACAGATCAGTTTCGACCGTCACAGCCTGCATGTCTATCGCACCGTGAACGCGCGCTTCGCCACCACGCTGAAGGACATGATCCGGCCCGGAGACGTGGTGTGGATCCACGACTATCACCTCGTGCCTCTGGCCGCCGCGCTACGGACACGCGGCGTGCAGGTGCCAATCGGTTTCTTTCTTCATACGCCTTTCCCCTCGCCCGATATCCTCTCGACCATCCCGGAGGCCGCGACGTTTCTGCGCCAGCTCATGCAGGCCGATCTGGTCGGGTTTCAGACCAGCCATGACGCGCAGAATTTCGTCGCCTGTGTCGAGCGCCTGGCGGGTGGCGAAACGGCCGGCAACAATGTCGTCACATGCGGCGGCCGGACGGTGCATGTCGGCGCATTCCCCGTCGAGATCGACGCGCCCGGATTTGCCAGAACCGCCGCCGAGGAGAGTGACACCACGGCCATACGACGCTTTTCGGAATCGCTCCTGGGCTCGACCCTGATGATCGGCGCCGACCGAATGGATCCCACGAAAGGAATCCGGCGGCGGATCAACGGCTACCGCTCTTTTCTCGACAAGCATCCCGAATGGCAGGAACGCGTCACCTTCCTGCAAGTCGCCGCGTCGAGCCGCCAGGACGTGGAGATCTACAAGTCCCTGCGGGAAGAGCTCGAGCGCCTGTCGGGTGCCCTGAACGCGGAGCTGGCGATGCCGGCCTGGACGCCCCTGCGCTTTGTGACCCGTCCCGTCGCACGTGCCCATCTGGCCGGAATCATGCGCACGGCGCGTGTCGGGTTGGTAACCCCGTTGCGCGATGGCATGAATCTTGTCGCCAAGGAATATGTGGCGGCGCAGGACGGGGACGATCCTGGCGTTCTGGTGCTGTCGCGTTACGCGGGCGCCGCGGCACAGTTGAAGGACGCCCTGCTGGTTAACGCGTTCGACGGCGACGAAGTGGCCGATGCCATCCATCGTGCCCTGTCGATGGCAAGGGAAGAGCGCCGTCGCCGCTGGGAGGCGAACTGGCACGTCATCTCCTCACGCACGCCGCTGATGTGGGGAGAGTCCTTTCTCGACGCCTTGTTGCAGGCGCGCGGGTCGGGCGCCGCCTGAGAAGGGCTGACTTGCGCCGGGGCGCGGAACGGGCGAGAACGCCGCCATGGCACCTCCGCTTCTGCTCCTCCAGGACATCACCCTCACGCTCGGCGGCAAGCCGCTTCTCGATGGCGCGGGGTTTGGCGTCTCTCCGGGTGAAAAACTCTGCCTCGTCGGACGCAACGGCAGCGGCAAATCGACGCTGCTTCGCATCGCGGCGGGCGACATCAAGATGGACTCCGGCACCCGGTTCCTGCAGCCGGGCACGACTGTGCGTTACGTCCGGCAGGAACCCGATCTCAGCGCGTTTGCAACGACATTCGAGGCGGCCAGCGACGGTCTGGCGGACGACGAAGACTACCGCGCCCGGTCGTTCCTGGCCGAACTCGGGCTGACCGGCGACGAACTGATCGGTAACCTCTCGGGCGGCGAGGCGCGCCGCTGCGCTCTTGCGCAGGCGCTGGCGGCCGAACCGGACCTGCTCCTTCTTGATGAGCCGACCAATCATCTCGACATGCCGACGATCGCGTGGTTGGAGCGCGAGTTGCTCTCGCTTCGGTCCGCTCTGGTGGTGATCAGCCATGACCGCCGCTTTCTGGAAACATTGTCGCGCAGTGTCGTGTGGCTGGACCGGGGCATCACGCGCAGGCTCGATCAGGGGTTCGGCCGTTTCGAGACATGGCGCGAGGAGGTTCTGGAGCAGGAAGAGCGCGACGCCCACAAGCTCGATCGGCAGATTGCCCGCGAAGAAGACTGGATGCGTTATGGCGTGACGGCACGCCGCAAGCGAAACGTCCGCCGCGTCGCCGAGCTGGCGGCCCTGAGGCAGACGCGCCGCGACACCGTGCGGGCACAGGGCAGCGTGAAACTGGACGCCCAGACGGCGGCAACGTCGGGCAAGCTGGTCGTGGTCGCCGAGAACGCCACGCGCCGCTACGGGGAGCGAACGATCATCCGCGATCTCGATCTGCGCGTCCTGCGGGGCGATCGGCTTGGGATCGTCGGCGCGAACGGTGCGGGCAAGACGACGCTGCTCCGCCTTCTGACCGGTATCGACCAGCCCGATGACGGCGAGGTGCGGATCGGCACTGCGTTGCAGGTTCAGACCCTCGATCAGCAACGCGCCACTCTCTCCCCCGATCGCACGCTTGCCGATACGCTGACCGGCGGCGGCGGCGACATGGTTCAGGTCGGCGACGACAAGCGACACGTCATCGGATACATGAAGGACTTCCTGTTCCGTCCCGAGCAGGCCCGGACACCCGTCGGGGCCCTGTCAGGAGGCGAACGCGGCCGACTGCTGCTCGCCTGCGCTCTGGCGCGGCCTTCCAACGTTCTGGTGCTGGACGAACCCACCAACGATCTCGATCTGGAGACGCTGGACCTGTTGCAGGACATGCTGGCGTCGTATGCGGGCACTGTCGTTCTGGTCAGCCATGACCGCGACTTCCTCGATCGGGTTTCGACCTCCATTCTCGCCGCCGAGGGCGATGGGCGTTGGGTCGAATATGCCGGTGGATATAGCGACATGCTGGCCCAGAACGGCCTGACCGCACCGTCCGGACGCGAAGCCACCGCCGAAGACACCAGGCCGGCAAAGGCAGCAGGAAGCTCGGGCAAAGGTGGAAAAAAGTCGGCGAACAAGCTGTCTTTCAAGGATAAACACGCCCTCGAACAGCTCCCGGGACAGATCGAGACGCTGGAGCAGGAGATCATCTCCTTGCGCGAACGTCTCTCTGACGCGGGCCTCTACAGTCGTGACCCGAACGCTTTCGCGCGCCTGACCGCCACGCTGGAGGATACGCAGCATCGCCTGACGGCCGCCGAGGAACTCTGGCTGCAGCTGGAGACAAAACGTGAGGCCTTGGAAAGGTAGCTGTTTGTTTTAAAATCTGATCCCTACCTCAGAGTTCCGAGGTGGGATCTCCGATAAGGCCGGCGGCCGTCCAGCGGTTGCGCGACTCCGTAATACTCGTGGTAACGGCAAGGGCAGCCTCGAGAGCCCGGCGTCCGGCCTCGCCATCGACTTTCACCGGTGCCCCGTCGAGACAGCTTGCCACGAAAGCGTCATGCTCGGCGGCGAGATTGTCATGGTCACGCCACGTGACGGCTTCGCGGCGAAAACCGCCCGTGCCGGGCAATGGGACGCCGCGATCTCGGCCGATCATACTCAGTTCGCGTTTGACGAAGTCGGCCGAGAGATAACCCTCTTCCGAAAACAGCCTCATCCGTCGCTCGGTCTTCAGCGAGATGCGGCTGGCGGTGATGGCCGCGACGCAGCCGTTTGTGAAGCGGACACGCGCGTTGGCGATATCCTCGTGCGCCGAACTGACGGCCGCCCCAATCGCGTCGACGGACTCAATCGGCGAGTCAACGATCGCGAGTACGAGATCGAGATCATGGATCATGAGGTCCAGGATGACCGACACATCCGTCCCGCGCGGCTTGAACGGCGCGATGCGGGTGGCCTCGATGTATAATGGACGATGGATCCGCCGGGTGATGGCCGCGTGCTCGGCCGAATACCGCAGGAGGTGCCCGACCTGAAGGACGCGCCCTTTGGCCCGCGCCAGTGCGGTCAGGGCAGAGGCCTGCTCGAGTGTCGCCGCGATCGGCTTTTCGACCAGCACATGCCGACCGGCCTCCAGCGCCCGCCCGGCCAGGGAAAAGTGATGCTCGGCGGGGGCAGCGATCACGACCGCCTCGCACTGCGCGAGGAGATCGTCGAGGCTGTGCACCACGGCACCACCAGCCTGCGCGACCACCGCCGCCGCGCGCTCGGGATCGGGATCGAGGACGGCGACCAGATGCTCGCGCGGGTTGGCAGCGATTTTCAGGGCATGGAAACGGCCGAAGTGGCCTGCCCCTACCAGTCCGACGCGCAGCACGACGTCAGAACTTCACGGACAGGGCCAGAGAGCCGTAGTTAAACAGTCCCGAACGCGCGGTCTCGAACTGCTGCGTCTGCCAGACCTGGCTGTAGGACAGGCGCATGCCGTGCCACATCACCGCCACGCCCGCGTGGAACTCACCCACGTCCCACTTCTTGTCGACGTGCAGGGAGTTGGACCGAGCGGTATTGCCTTGCAGGGACGCGTCGTAGGCCACGGCCTGTCCTTCGACGCCACCGAACGCGTACCACGCGATGGGCCGCGACAGAACATAGGCGTCCGTGCCGTCGGTGCCCGGGCCGATCGTCGGCGTGCCGAAATCGCTGTTCAGACCCTGGCCGATACGGACGGTGTCGGCCACGTCGCCATAAATGCGATAGTCGCCGACGGCGCCCGATACGGACGGCAGCATATCCATGGAGATACCGAACGCGGTGACGAGAGGCAGGCGCCAGGTGCGGCCGCCCTGAACCTGAAAGATCGGCTGGTTCTGGAGCTGGTGGTGCCAGCCGAGATTCTTGGTGTCCCCGATAGCGCCATGAAAACCGTTCTGCAGTTGCCGCCCGAGACCGGCTGGTCCCATCACGCCGAACTGGATGCCGAACACGCTGCGTGACAGGTCCGTGTCGTTGATCAGGTTGATCGTGCCCAGAAGAAGGCTTGAATACGGCCGATCGCCGGCGACCGGCACGGGCGACTGGGTATCGTGCGGCGTGAAAATCAGCTGCTGAACGCCGATGCTGATCCGCTGGACCCCCTGCCCCAGGATCGCCCGGTTGACGGTTGCGATCGGTGCGGGAAGATTGTCCGTACCGGACGTCCAGTTCGCGCGCAGGCCGCTGGTGTAATACTGGTCCGACGTGCCCTTCAGGGTCGAGACCGCGTCGTTTTCCCCCTGCAGCGTCCAAGTGCCATACGGATCCTGGAGAGGTGTGGCGCGCGCAGGTATCGAACAGCTGACCGTGGCCACTGCGCCGAGGGCACCCATCCATGCGAGCGAGCCCGAAATTCGACCGTTTTTCATCCGTTTCTCACCGTTATGGACGCGGCGTCCCCCGCCGATGTGTTTTTCTGATAGGTGATTTGCCACGTGGGCGAAACCCCCGTCTCTGCGCACGCTGCCGCGCGCGGGAACTTTCTGTTCACGTTCACGGCGAAAACGCGATTTGATCGTAGCGTTACGGGGGCTTTTCATGCTTTGCTGCGCAGCGGAAGCATTAAACGCCTCCGCACCCCCAAATCGGGACCGGGACCGCAGCAGACAAGGCCGCCGGGTCTTTCCCGACAACAGGGAATTTTTCATTCTGGGGTGGCGCAACGCGCACCACTGCCCTTTTAGCCTTCGGGATTAGACCGTTGAGAAGTAACAGGACCGACCGCAGCTCCCGTTTCCCGCGCCGCGGCGGGTTTGACGATGATTTCATGGCGCCTTCGCCATCCTTTGGTGATCGCGGACCGTCGGCGCCCCGGCGTCCGGGTCCCGGTGGTGGTGGCGGCCCGCAGGTCATCGCATCGGGCCCCGAGATCAACGCGACCGTGAAGTGGTTTAACGGCGAGAAGGGCTTCGGCTTCGTCGAGCTCGCCGATGGCACGGGCGACGTGTTCCTGCACGCCAACGCGCTGTCGCGCAGCGGCCACGAAAGCGTCGGGCCGGGCGCAACCCTGGTCGTGCGCATCGGCCAGGGTCCGAAGGGCCGTCAGGTCGCCGAGGTTCTCTCCGTCGACCAGAGCACGGAACAGCCCGAGCGCCCCCGCAGCCCCGCCCCCGGTTTCGGTGGCCCCCGCGGTGAATTCGGCACGCGCTTCTCGCGCCCTGCCCCCGACACTGCTCACGCCGAGGAAATGCGCGGTATCGTGAAGTGGTACAACGCCACCAAGGGCTTCGGCTTCATCACGCCTGACAGCGGTGGCAAGGACATTTTCGTCCACGCGTCCGCTCTGGTGCGCTCCGGTCTGACCTCGCTCAACGAGGGACAGGCAGCGAACGTTCAGGTGGTTCAGGGTCAGAAAGGCCCCGAGGCCGCTTCGGTCAGCCTCGCCTGATCAGCGCCTTCGCGCTGTAACAAGAAACCCTCCGGGCGCGAGCTCGGAGGGTTTTTTTTATGTCCATCAAGACGTTCAGACGTCCGACTGAAGGACCGATCAGTCGTCGCGACCCTTGTTCCGCATCAGCCGCGCCTTGTCGCGCTGCCAGTCGCGCTCCGCGATCGCATGCCGTTTGTCTTCTTTCTTGCGCCCTCGACCCAGGCCGAGAGTCAGCTTGGCGACACCACGCTGGTTGAAATGGATGTCGAGCGGCACCAGCGAGGCGCCGTCCCGTGTCACGGCCCCCAGAAAATGAGCGACCTGCTTCTTGTGCAGCAGCAGCTTGCGCGGCGCCCGCGTGTCAAAGCGGGACAGCACGCCACTCTGGTATTCGGGGATATAGGCGTTGAACAGCCATAGTTCGCCGTCGCGTTCGCCTGCAAAAGCCTCGGTGATCATCGCACGACCCAGCCGGAGACTTTTCACCTCCGGCCCCTTCAGTACGATGCCCGCCTCGACGGTTTCGTCGATGCTGTAGTTGAAGCGCCCTTTCCGATTCTGCGCCGCGATACCGTGCGCGATCAGACCACTTTTACTCTTTGCTGCCATGGGTCAGCCCAACAGGCCGACGCGGGTCAGGGCATCACGCACCTTGGCCCTGGACTCGTTGGAAAGCGGGGCCAACGGCAAACGGCACGTCTCACCAGCCAGCCCGAGAAGGGATGCCGCATACTTTACCGGCCCCGGGTTACTCTCACAGAACAGGGCGCCATGCAGCGGAAGCAGCCGGTCCTGAACCGCCATCGCAGCACGCGCATCCCCCGCCTGCCAGTGCGCGTGAAGATCGGCACACAGGCGCGGCGCCACATTGGACGTCACGCTGATGCACCCGTCGCCACCAGCCGCCAGAAAGGACACCACGGTCCCGTCCTCGCCCGACAACTGGTTGAAACGCTTGTCGATCGCGGCCCGCGTTTCCAGTGGTCGCATCAGGTTGGCTGTCGAATCCTTGACGCCCACGATCAGCGGATGACGTGCCAGACGCGCCATCGTGTCCACCGACATGTCGATGACGGAGCGGCCGGGAATATTGTAGATGACAACCGGTATCTGCGCTTGCTCCACGATCGCCATGAAGTGGCGATACAGCCCTTCCTGCGTTGGCTTGTTGTAGTAGGGCACGACGACCAGAGCTGCGTCGGCACCGGCCTCGCGCGCATCGCGGGCCAGCGAGATCGCTTCGTGCGTGCTGTTGGAGCCGGCCCCGGCCAGAACCGGCACGCGCCCCGCCGCCCGCTCGACCGCGAAACGCACGACCCGACGATGTTCCTCATGCGACAAGGTCGGGCTCTCGCCCGTCGTGCCGGCCGGCACCAGGGTCGACGTCCCGTTGTCGATCTGGAAGTCGATCAGACGGCCGAACGACTCCATGTCCAGGGACGAATCCCGGTTCATTGGTGTGACAAGGGCCGTCAGCGACCCTGTGAACATAACCTCGTCCACTGCTTTTTCTCCCGTAGACCGCTTTTGCGACGCGGCCTTCCTGCTGCCTCCACCGGTGTCTTCATACCCGGACGTGGCGCGTCTTCTGCGTTCATAGGGCGACCCATGGTCGCCATAAAGGACGAAATCTTTTCCGGCCCGTCTCAGACGGCCGTGCCACGTTTTCGGAACGGGGACGCCGGATAGACGCCCAGCAGAAGATAGTCGCGGGCGAAGAAGGTCAGTTCACTCAGGGCGCGCGCGAGAGCGGGCTCGTCGGGATGACCTTCGACGTCGAGCATGAACTGAGTGGCCGCGAAAGAGCCCTCGGTCATGTAGCTCTCGAGGCGCGTCATGTTGATACCGTTGGTGGCGAAACCGCCGAGAACCTTGTAGAGCGCGCCGGGCGTGTTGCTCACCCGGAACAGGACCGTCGTCATGACGTCGGGACCGACCGGTGGCCGCACGGGTTCGCGCGAGGCGATATAGAACCGCGTGGTGTTGTGCGATGCGTCTTCGATATTCCGACGCAGGATATCAAGGCCATACAACTCGGCCGCGAGTTCGGACGCGACGGCAGCGTCGCGGGGGTCGGCGGCGTGCGCGACCATCTCGGCCGCACCGGCCGTATCGAAGACCGTCACCGGCTCGGCCCCGAGTTCCCGCACCACATCGCGCACCTGCGCCATGGCCACCGGATGGGTCAGAATGCGCCGTATGTCGCCGATCCGCGCGCCCGGAACGCCCAGCAGGCAATGCTCCACCCGCTGGAAATGCTCGCCCACGATATGCAGACCCGCCTGAGGCAGAAGCGCATGGATATCGGGCACGCGTCCCGCCAGAGTGTTTTCACAAGCCAGCATCGCCTGATCCGCACGACCTTCATGCACCGCGTCGATCGCCTGCGCGAACGTGGCGCAGGGCAGCGTGCGCCACCGAGGACGCGCCCCCCGGCACGCCATCTCGGAATACGCGCCCGGAAGACCCTGAAACGCGATGATGGGTGCGTCGCCCGGAATGCTCGCGTCGTCGGTCATGACGCCGCCAGGGCGCGTCGCGCGCGCTCAAGATCGGCGGGCGTATCGACGCCAAACGGCGCGTTCGCGATCGCCGCGCAGCCGACGCTCATCCCGTCTTCAAGCGCGCGCAGCTGTTCCAGACTTTCGCGCCGTTCCAGTGTGCTGGGCGGCAGGGTCACGAAACGGCGCAAGGCAGACCGGCGCCAGGCGTACACGCCGACATGGTGCCAGAGAGGGCCGGTATTGGCGGGTATGGACGAACGCGAGAAATACAGCGCACGAACGGCCCGGTCCGTGCCGATATCCTCGGGCTGCAACGCGCAGGCGATCTTGACCACCGAAGGGCTTGCGGCCTCGTCCGCGTCCCGGATCGGGGCGGCGATCGTGCCCACATCGGCGTCGCTGCCGTCAAGCGCCACGAGGGCCTGGCGCAGATCGGACGGGTCGAACACCGGCAGGTCGCCCTGGAGGTTGATGATCACGGTGTGCCGCCCGTGCGGATCGACCGCCTCAGCAGCCGCATGCACGCGGTCCGAACCGGATGGAAGAGCGGGATCGGTCAGCACGACGCGCACGCCGGCGGCTTCAACGGCGGCCGCGATCTCCGGCTCGGCCGCCGCGACGACGACCTCCCCAAGGGCCGCGGCGCGCGCGCGATCGGCAACATGAACGATCATGGGGCGACCGGCGATATCGGCTAGAGGCTTGCCTGGCAGGCGCGTGGACGCCATCCGGGCGGGAATGATGATCAGGGGGGGCATCGCGGCGCGTGTCTGGTCGGTTACTCGATGGGTCGGAACATATGGCGAAAGCGAGACCGGACGCGCTTCACACGAATTCCGCACCAGTCTAGATAAGGTGGTACCGTCATGCAACTCACGACAGGAACCACCCCGCTCCGATGACCATCAGGTTTCTCAATCGCTTCGCCGCAGCCGTCGTTGTCGCCGGCGGGGCTTTCATCCTGTCGGGCGTCGCGGCCAATCTGATGTTTCCGGACAGCCGTCCGGGCAAGCCCGCCTTCCCGCTGCCGTCGGATACCGCCCCTAGCGCGACCAAGGCGCCTGATGTCCCCGTGCGGGCTGCGCACGCCGATCGCGCCCACGGCGAACAGCTGGCCGACGCCCTGTGTTCCGCCTGCCACACTCTCGAGCGCGGGGGCGCCTCGATGGTTGGCCCGGCGCTGTGGGGGGTCGCAGGCACCCACGTCGCCGACGTGCCCGGTTACACGTTCTCGGCCGCCCTGACCGCCCACAGGAACGAGGTGTTCGACGACCAGACCCTGTCGACGTGGCTCAAATCCCCGTCGGACTACGCGCCCGGGACGCGGATGGGTTTCGGGGGGATCGATTCGGACTCCGACCGCGCCGACCTGATCGCGTTTCTCGACACACTGAAGGACGCCCCCGCCGCGCCGGCGTCACCTGTGCCGCCATCGCCTTCCCCCCTCGCCGCCGAACATGTCGTGGCGGGCGACGCGGCGGCCGGAAAGGCGACCGCGCAGCAGATGTGCGCCATGTGCCACAGCTTCGACAAGGACGGCCCGGTGATGATGGGGCCGCCCCTGTACGGCGTCGTGGGCCGAGCCCCGGCCAGTGTCGCCGGGTTTGCGTATTCCGACGGGATCAAGACGATCGGCGGTGTCTGGAGCGCGGACCGTCTCGATCACTGGATTACCGATCCGCGCGCAATGGTGGCGGAGACACGCATGGCGTTTCCCGGCGTCCCGTCGGCGGCCGACCGCGCCAACATCGTTGCTTTTCTCGCCACGCTGCATGACAGGGCCGCGCCATGACGACTTTCGATTCCGAGCGTTTTCTCAAGGTCGCGGAAGCCGCGGCGGACGTGGCGGGTGCTGTCATCCGGCCCCTGTTTCGGTCGCGCCTCGCCGTCGACGACAAGTCCGACGACAGCCCGGTCACGATTGCCGACCGCACCGCCGAACGTGCCCTTCGCGCCGTCATTGCCGAGCGTCTGCCCGACCACGGGATTCTGGGCGAAGAATTCGGCCATGAGCGCCCCGAGGCCTCCTGGTGCTGGGTTCTGGACCCGATCGACGGCACGCGCGCCTTTGTCACCGGCCGGCCGAGCTTCGGCACGCTGATCGCCTTGTTGCACGAGGGGCGCCCGGTCCTCGGGGTGATCGATCAGCCGATGACAGGCGAACGCTGGATCGGTGTCTCGGGTGCTGCCACGCGCTATCGCGGGCCGTGGGGGGATGAGCGCGCCCAGACCCGTCCGTGCCCGCACCTCGACGCCGCGGAACTGTCGTGCACGTCGCCGGAAATGCTGGCCGCCGCACCGTCGGCGCACTGGCCCTCGCTTCAGGGCGCCACACGCCGCACCACATGGGGGGGGGATTGCTACACCTACGGGCTGCTTGCGCTTGGGCATGTGGACGTCGTCGCGGAATGCGGGATGAAGATATGGGACTGGGCGGCGCTTGTGCCAGTGGTGGAGGGCGCTGGCGGCCGCATCACGGACTGGAGCGGCGCGCCCCTGTCCGCACAGGGCGACGGGTCCGTCCTGGCGGTCGGAGATCCGGCGCTGCTTGCCCCGGCGACGGCTCTGCTGTCGCGCGGCTGAGGGGCGGCGACCGGCACGGGTGTATACGGCAGGTCTGGAAATTTCCGCGCCGATCGGATAGGGCATCGCTTCCCGATCGACACCGGAGCCGAGATGATGACTGCCCAACTGTCGCTGCCCAAGGACAAGATCCGTATCCTGCTTCTGGAGGGCATCCACGACAGTGCGGTCGCGTTCCTCCGTGCCAACGGTTACGAGAACGTCGTCCGCCTGCCGAAGGCACTCGAGGGCGATGCCCTGCGCGAGGCCCTTGAGGGCACGCACATCGTCGGCATCCGGTCACGGACGCAACTGACCGCAGAGATGCTGCGCGCGGCCGATCGTCTCATGGCGGTCGGGTGCTTTTGCATCGGCACGAACCAGGTCGACCTTGAACATGCGCGCAACGAAGGCATTCCCGTCTTCAACGCGCCGTTCAGCAACACACGTTCCGTCGCCGAGTTGGTGATGGGCGAGGTCGTGATGCTGATGCGCCGTATCGTTCCGAAGTCCGCCGCCTGCCACCAGGGCGGGTGGGACAAGTCCGCCACGAACAGCTGGGAAGTGCGCGGCAAGACGCTGGGTATCGTGGGCTATGGCTCGATCGGGTCGCAGTTGTCGGTACTGGCCGAGGCCTTCGGTATGCGCGTGATCTACTACGACCTGATCGACAAGCTGCCCCATGGGAACGCGACGCCCGTCGCATCGCTGAACGAACTGCTCGGCCAGAGCGACGTGGTGACGCTGCACGTGCCGCAGACGGACGGCACTCGGAATCTGATCGGCGCGGAGCAGATCGCGGCGATGAAGCCGGGCTCGTTCCTATTGAACAATGCGCGCGGGACCGTCGTCGATCTGGACGCTCTGGCCGACGCACTGAAAAGCGGCCACCTTCTGGGCGCGGCGGTCGACGTCTTTCCGGTCGAGCCGAAAGGCGCGTCCGAGCGGTTCACGTCTCCACTGCAGGGGCTCGACAACGTCATCCTGTCACCGCACATCGGCGGCTCGACAGCCGAAGCGCAAGAGCGGATCGGCGTTGAGGTCGCGCGCAAGCTGGTCGAATACTCCGATATCGGCTCCACCCTCGGTGCCGTGAACTTCCCGCCGGTCCAGTTGCCCGAGAGCCCGCGTGGAACGCGCTTCATGCACGTCCATCGCAACGTTCCCGGCATCATGCGCCAGATCAATGAGATCTTCTCGTCGGAAGACTGCAACGTGACCGCGCAATATCTGCAAACGCAGGGCGAGCTCGGGTATGTCGTGGTCGAGGCGGATACCGGTCGCGACCGTGGTCGGGAGGATCGTATCCTCGATCGTCTGCGCGCGCTGGAGTGCACCATCCGGGCCCGGTTGCTCTACCAGCAGGTCTGACGCGGGGCCGTTAACGTTGACGGACAGATCGTCGATGTTAACCGTTCATCAATGAACTTACAGCATGATCGTCCTGACAGACGAAAGGACGATCATGCTGTGCCACCTCACCACCCGATTTTCGGCATGAGCATCACGCGGGTCCAGAGCTTCGCGTTCGCGGGCATCGACGCCGTTCCGGTCGGTGTCGAGGTGCAGATCGCCAATGGCCTGCCCGCGTTTCTGATCGTCGGCCTGGCGGACAAGGCGGTGGGCGAGGCACGCGAACGCGTGCGCGCCGCCCTCACTGCCATGGGTCTGGCGCTTCCACCCAAACGCATCCTGATCAATCTCGTCCCCGCCGATCTGTTGAAGGAGGGGTCGCATTTCGATCTGCCGATCGCGCTGGCTCTGCTTGCCGGCATGGGCGTCGTGTCGCACGAACAGTGCAGCCGCTTTGCCGCGGTCGGCGAACTGTCTCTGGACGGCACGCTCAATCCGGTGTCCGGCGTCCTGTCCGCGGCGATCGGCGCGGCCGAGGACGGTCTGGGACTTATCTGTCCCGGGCCACAGGGCAGCGAGGCACGATGGGCGGGCGAGCACATCGACGTGCTGGCGCCCCCTGATCTTCAGGCGCTGATCAATCACTTTCGGGGCACGCAGGTGCTGGCGCCCGTGGAACTGCCAGCCCTCAGGCCCGTGCCGCCACAGCCCGATCTCAGCGACGTGCGCGGCATGGCGGTCGCACGCCGAGCTCTGGAGATTGCAGCCGCGGGTGGCCACTCGTTGCTGCTGTCGGGACCGCCGGGTGCCGGCAAGTCCATGCTGGCCGCACGGCTGCCGGGCATACTGCCGGACCTGACAGCGGCACAGGTGCTCGAGGTCACGCGCATCCACAGCGCCGCCAATGCGCTTCCGGATGGCTACCCGATCCGTCGCCCGAGCTTTCGTGATCCGCATCACTCGGCATCGCTTCCGGCGCTGGTGGGCGGGGGTGCCAGGGCAAGACCCGGGGACGTCAGCCTCGCCCATCACGGCGTCCTGTTTCTCGATGAACTGCCGGAGTTCTCGCGCGCCTGTCTTGAGTCGTTGCGCCAACCGCTGGAAACGGGGCGCATGACGATCGCGCGCGCCCGAGCGCACGTCACCTATCCCGCCCGCTTCCAGCTCGTGGCGGCCATGAACCCCTGTCGCTGCGGGTATCTGGGTGATCCGGAGCGGCAGTGCAGCCGGATCACCCGGTGCGGCACGGACTATCAGGCGCGTATCTCCGGCCCCCTCATGGACAGGCTCGATCTCGTCGTGCCAGTCACGGCCGCCACACCGGCCGAGTTCCTGCGCAGCCCGCCCGGTGAGACGAGCGCCCTCGTGCGTGCTCGCGTCGAGGCGGCCCGCGCGCGGCAATATGCCCGGCACCCCGATCTGTGCAACGCACACGCGTCGCCCGATTCCTTCGAGATGACGGCGGCCGCCCGAACACTGGCCGAGGACGCTGGAGGCCGATTCGGTCTCTCGGCCCGTGGCTTTACGCGGCTGTTCCGGGTCGCGCGCACGATCGCCGATCTGGCCGCCTGTCAGGAGGTGCGCCCCGACCATCTGGCCGAAGCGCTGAGCTTCCGCCACCGGGCCTCGACCCGCTCCGCGTAAGGGTATCAGCCCAGACTGGATTCCTGCAGGACCGCGAATCCACCTTTGAGATCGTCGATCAGGTCGGCCGGATCCTCCAGTCCAATATGGAGGCGAAACGCGGGCCCCTCGAGCCCGGAGCCCGCGGTCGAGCGCACGATGCCGTCCGTGGTCGGCAGCACGAGACTTTCATAGCCGCCCCACGAAGCCCCCAGGCCGAACATTGCCAGGGCGTCGATCATGTCCCCCATCGCACGCGCGCCGTAGTCCGGGCGCAGCACGACACCGAACAGCGCGCTCGCGGCTGTAAAATCACGTTGCCATATCGCGTGCCCTGGACAGTCCGGCAGGGCCGGATGCAGCACGCGCGCGACTTCGGGTCGCGTCGTCAGCCACCGCGCGACGGTCAAGGCGCTGCGCGACTGACGCTCCAGGCGCACGCCCATGGTCCGCAGACCACGCAGCGTCAGCCAGCACTCGTCTGGGCCGGCCAGCTGGCCCAACTGGATGGCGCTGTCGCGCAGCCGGTGCCACAGAGGTTCCTGCGCAACCGTAATCGCGCCGATGATGGCGTCGGAGTGACCCGCGGGATACTTGGTCAATGCCTGGATCGAGACGTCGACGCCATGGGCGAACGGCTGGAACGCCCCGATGCCCCACGTATTGTCCAGCAGCAGCAAGGCCCTATGCTCATGCGCAAGATTGGCGAGCATCGGCACGTCCTGCACCTCGAACGTGTGGCTGCCGGGGCTTTCGGCAAAGACGACCGTCGTGTTGGGACGCAGCAGCAACCGTATCTCCTCGCCGGTGGCAAGCGGGGGGTAGTAGCTCGTCTCGATCCCAAGGCGACGCAGCATCGTGGACGCGAAACGGCGGGTCGGGCCGTAGACACTGTCCGGGATCAGGCAGTGATCGCCCGCTGAAAGAAACGTCAGCAGCGCCGTAGTGCAGGCCGCCAGACCGGACGAGACGACCTGCGCGTGCGTGCCACCCTCGACCGCCGCAATCGCGTCTTCGAGACGATGCTGGCTGTCCGACCCCATCGCCCCATAGATCGGCACGTGATCGTATTTCCGTCGGCCGGTCGACTGCATGGCGTCGATGGATGGAAACAGGATGGTCGATCCCCGGCTGACCGGCGCATTGACCAGACTGCCGGCCTCATCCAGCGTTTCCGGGCGACCGGCCTGAACCAGACGCGTGGCCAGGGCGGACCAGCCGGACGAGACGGCCCGCGCGTCCGGATCGTCCGCCGCGCTCATGCCGCGCCTCCCGTCTCGACCGGCGTGTCCGTGGCGCTGCCCCACTCCGCCCACGACCCGTCATACAGTGCGGCATGATCGAAGCCTGCAAGCTCGAGGGCCAGCGCCAGAACAGAGGCCGTTAGGCCCGAACCGCAGGTCGTGACCACCGGTCGATCCTCACGAACGCCCTTTTCGCCAAACAGGGCGCGCAACTCGTCCGGGCTCCGGAAACACTGATGCGCATCCAGAACGGTCTGATAGGGGACACAACGCGCGCCCGGCATATGGCCGCCGCGCACGCCCGGACGCGGCTCGGCCACGTCGGCGGTGAAACGCGCCAGCCCCCGAGCATCCAGAATCGTTGCCGACCCATCGCGGACATAACCGAGCATATCGCCCATACCGGCCAGCCGGTGGAAACGCGGCGCGGCAACGTAGTGACCCTTCGTCGCCGTGGGCGGCGGGCCACTCTCGGTCTCCCCCCCAGCGGTCTGCCATGCCGGAAATCCGCCGTCGAGCACCTGAACCGCATCGTGACCGAACAGACGCATCAACCACCAGGCACGGCTGGCGGAGGCAACACCCGTCTGGTCGTACACCACGACCCGGCTCGCGTTCGTGACGCCGAGGGCCGCGAACGCGCGCGCAAAGCGGCCTTGCGAGGGCACCATATGAGGCAGCGCCGTGTCCGGATCGGAAAACCCGTCGACCTCGAAGCGCCGGGCCCCGGGGATATGCGCGGCCTCGAACGCGGCGGCAGGGTCGAAACTCTCGCCGGGCAAAAGCGTCGTGGCATCCACGACGACGAGATCGGACTCGGCGAGGCAGCGTTTCAGGGACTCGGCTGATATCAGGGGGGCGTTCATCATCGCATACTGTCTTGCTGTTCACCGTGGGGCGCCGAGCATCGCACCCTATCCGGTCACGCGCCAGAGCGATCGGGGCACGTCGGGCCGCCCCCACGGCGCGGTCGCGCAAAGTCGTTCCGCGTGGCAGGGTGTCACCATGATCGACGTCCCCACCCCGTCAGACCCCATGGCCGTCTTCGTATCATGATCGAACGCATCATGATGGGCATCCTGATCGGCGCTGTCGCCTACGGGTGTTTTCTGGTTCTCAGTCCCTTCGTGTCCGCCATCCTGTGGGCGGCGATCCTGAGCTTCGTCACCTGGCCGGTCTTCACCGCCCTGCGCAAACGCGTCCGCCCCGTCGTCGCCGCGCTGATCCTGACGGTGATCTGTGCCTTGGGAATCGTGCTGCCGCTGGTGCTGATCACGTCGGCGGCCATCGCCGACGCACCCGACACGATCGAGACCGTGTCGGCCCTGTTCAGCCAGGACCTTCGTCTGCCGCCCCTGCCCGACCGAATTGCCCATATGCCGCTTCTGGGCCATGCGATCGAAACGCACTGGACACGCTGGGGCAATGATCTCGGGGCCCTGGGGCAGACGATGGAGCCCTACGCCGGCCGGATCGCGCGTTCGGGCCTCGTCATTCTCATGCAGGTGGCCAACGGTGCTCTGCACCTCGTCATGGCGCTGTTTATCGCGTTCTTCTTCTGGCTGAGCGGTGACGGGCTCGGCGCGACGTCGGCTGCCGTGATCCGCCGTATCGCGGGCCCCTACGGCGACCGGCTGCTCCGCCTGATCAGCAGCACGGTCAAAGGCACGGTCTACGGTATTCTGGGCACCGCGATCGTCCAGGGACTGTTGACAGGCCTCGCTCTGGCGCTGGCTGGCTTTCCCGGCGCCGTGTTGCTCGGCGCGTTGGCGGCGTTCCTGTCGGTCCTGCCGATCGGCGCGCCAATCGTCTGGGCCCCCGCAGCGATCTGGCTGGTCGCCACGCACCACCTGGTCAAGGGTATCCTTCTGGCCCTGTTCGGTGTCGTCGCCATCTCCGGCGCCGATCATATTATCCGGCCGATGTTCATCGCACGCGGCGCCCAGCTTCCGTATCTGCTGACCGTGTTGGGCGTGCTGGGCGGTGTCGTCGCATTCGGCGGACTTGGGATCTTTCTCGGTCCGGTCCTGCTAGGGCTCGGTTATACGCTGATCAGCGAGTTCGCGGCCCATCGTACCGCCGTGGGGGCACGCCGATGACCAGCCATGCCGGCGAAGGTCTTGACACAACCGCTGTCCAGACCATGCAATCCCTCTCATGAATCCTCTGTCCAGCGGCCTTCGCCCGCGCTCTCCGGGCCGTACGGTCAATCGCCAGACGGGATTTCACATCATCAGTTGGAACCTGCTGCGGCGGACGGGCGCCACGGCCCACGACGTCGCCAGCCTGATCACCGACGAACGTCCGGACCTGTTGCTGATGCAGGAGGCAACGACCGACATCGACCGCCTCCAGGATCTGGTCGGCGGCCATTACGCGCGCAGCCCTCTGCCCGGTCGTATCCATGGTGTCGCCTGCTGGAGCCCCGAGCCCTTCGTCCGACCACCCGTCACCTGCGCCCTGCCCTCCGGGACGATCGTCCGGCGGGTCGCGCAGATCGTCGATTGCGGGCGCTTTGCCGTCGCCAACGTCCATCTGTCGCATGGTCAGGTCCTGAATCGGCGACAACTGCGCTGGATCGCTCAGCTCCTGCCGGTCAATGCCGCGGTCCTGGGCGATTTCAACCTGGTCGGCCCGGCACTGGTCCCGGGCTTTCGCGACTCAGGCCCGCGCTCGCCCACACATCGCATGGCGGACGTCGTACCGATCCGGCTCGATCGTTGCCTGACGCGCGGTCTGGATTGCGTCGAGCGGCACGTGCTGCAGCGTTTCGCCTCCGATCATCTCCCGATTTCCGTTATCCTGCGCCTTCACAAATAGGGCTGCATAAGGCGCGCGCTCGCGTCGCGGAGCTTGACCAGGGTCGAACGATTGTCGAGGTCGTGGTGCGTCAGGCGCTTGTGCCGATGCTCGCAAATGAACCCGTCGATCCGCTGGGTCTGCGCCTCGTCGTACACTTCGAGATTGATCTCGAAATTCAGGCGCAGGCTGCGAATGTCCAGGTTTGAGCTACCGACAAAACTCCACTCGCGATCGACGCACATCAGTTTCGAATGGTTGAACGGCGCCCGCGCGAGCCACACGCGGCACCCGGCATCCAGCAGTGGCTTGAACCCGGCATCGCGGGCCCAGTCGATGACGACGTGGTTGCTGCGCGCGGGGACGACGATATCGACCTCCACCCCACGCATCGACGCCAGTGCCAGTTCTGTCGTGAAACGATCATCAGGCAGGAAATACGGCGTCATCAGGCGCACCGAACGCCGCGACAGGGAGATCGCCTGCAGCATCGCGTATTCGATTTTTTCCAGATCGGCATCGGGCCCGGCAGTCACGATACGAGCAGGCGCTTCACCGCGCGGGGTCAGGGCGGGATAGATCGCCTCCCCGCTGAGGTCTTCGGCCTTCGTAAAAGACCAGTCGCGAACGAAAGCCTCGGTCAATTGCCGGACGACGGGCCCTTCGAGCCTGAAATGGGTGTCGGCGACCGGTTCATGCGTTTTTAGACGCAGAACATTCTCCTGGCCGATATTCAGGCCGCCCATGAAACCCAGCATCCCGTCGACCACCAGAATTTTCCGGTGATTACGCAGGTTGATGAAGGGCATGCGCCATGGCCACACGGAATGCATGAACCGCCCGCAGGGCACCCCACCCGCGCCCAGCGCGCGCGCGACGGGACAGCGCAGATACCCAGACCCGATCCCGTCGACCAGAACGCGCACCATGACCCCACGCCGGTGCGCCGCGATCAACGCATCGACGAACTGTTGCCCGATCGCGTCGCCACGAAAAATATAGGAACACAACAGGACCGATGTCCGTGCCTCTCCGATGGCGGCCAGCATCTGGGGATAGGCCTCATCACCATCGTGCAGCATACGCACCAGATTGCCGCGCAGGATCGGCCGTTCGGTCAGCTTGCCGACCATCAGGGCCAGCGGCGCCAGTGAACCCTCCACCTTGAATTTGTGCTCGCCCGGTGTGGCGGCGGCGTTCCAGTGATGATGCCGCACCAGCTTACGGGCCAGACGTCGAACGCGGTTGACGCCGAACATCACGTACAGGCCACTGCCAAGGATCGGCATCATCCAGGCGATGCCGATCCATCCGATAGAGGCCGACGTGTCGCGCTTGGTCCGCAGCACATGCAGCGTCACGGCCACGGCAAGCGCGATCCGTCCCGCCAGCATGAGATAGTCGAGTGCATGGTGGAAAATCATGATCGGGTGCTCGGCGGAAAGCCACGCGGACGGGACTGTCCACGCCGCATTAACCTTCAAGAGATACAAACTCGTTCGCCAGCACAAGATGGGGGAAAGGCTCCGTGTCCCGCTTCACACGTCTCGATCGCCCGGCGCGAGGGGCTCTCGCCTATCGTCGTGGCGCCCGCGCCGAAGAGCGTGTGGCCAACGCCCTGGCAAGGGAGGGGTGGACGATCCTGGACCGCCGCGTCCGTATGGCGGGCGGCGAGATCGACATCATCGCCACGTATGGCACGACGCTGGCCTTCATCGAGGTCAAGGCGCGTCAAAGCGCTGAGGAGGCCGCGTTCGCCCTTGGTCCCGCGCAACAGGCGCGCCTGGTCGAAGCGGCGCGTCACTGGCTTGCACAACACGAGGTCGAGACCATCGGAAGCGTGCGCTTCGATGTGGTGACGGTCGACAAAAAAGGCGCCATGCGACGAATCGCAGACGCCTTTCGGGAAATCTGACGGTTCGTTGACCCGTCAGGTGCGATGACGCGTCTTCCGCTTGATCGCGTGGGATGCGGTGTGTGGATGATAGACGACCTCTCTCACCTCCGCGCGGCCATGCGTCGCGATAGCATGCGCGCGTACCGTTGCCGCGTTGCGCGACGACGTATGTGCGGCCACGCGACGATAGGCGACGTGATGTTCGACCGGGACAGCGGTCAGAGCATCCAGCGTCAGACGGCTCGCTTCCATATCCGTGATGGGAGAGCGCTGGGCATGCGCCGCGTGTGAACTGCAGGCCATTCCGGCAAATCCGAAGCCGGCCACAAGAAGCGTGGCCTTACGCATCGTACGTCGCGCCATGTTTTTTCCCGATCCGCTCTGAAAGTGCTGCGATTTAGAAACAACTTGGGCCGCAGAGCAAGCACTTCGCGCGAAGGGCGCAAAAAAAATGCCGCCCCGAGCGGGGGCGGCATCTTTCCTCAGGCGCGCGGCCAGCAGTCAGGCCGCCTTGGTGGCGATGCCCTTGTCGGCCAGCAGAGTCTCGAGTTCACCACTCTGGAACATCTCGGTCACGATGTCGCAGCCGCCGACGAACTCCCCCTTGACGTATAGCTGCGGAATGGTGGGCCAGTTCGAGAAGCTCTTGATCCCGTCGCGCAGTTCGGGGTCTTCCAGCACATTGGCGGTGGTGAACGGCACGCCGGAATGGTTGAGGATCTGCACCACGCGCGCGGAGAAACCGCACTGTGGGAACATCGCGTCGCCCTTCATGAACAGCATGACGGGGTTGGCGTCGATCTGGTTCTGGATACGCTGCTGAATGGTGTCTGCCATGAGACGGGTTCCTGTCACAAATTCGAAAGACGCCGCTCAGGGCGTCGAGGTCTGGACTGCAAGAGCATGAAGCGCGCCGCCCATGCGACCTTGCAACGCGTCATAGACCATCTGGTGTTGCTTGACCCGCGATACGCCGCGAAATGCCTCGCTGACGACCTTGCACGCGTAGTGGTCGCCATCTCCGGCGAGATCCTCCACCGTGACCTCCGCATCGGGCAGCGCGGTGCGAATAAAACCTTCAATTTCGGCGGCGCTCATGGGCATGGTTCGGTTCTCCTGCGTCCTGCGCTCAGCGGTCCATCAGGGCGGGGAAAAACGCCTCGTGCGCTGAACGCAAGCGTGCGATCGATATTGTGCCGCCCTGCGGCAATGTCAAACCGTCACCCCCACTTTCGCCAAGCGGGCGTGCGGCAATCCCGGCGGCCTGGGCAGCGGAAAGGAATGTCTCACCCTTCCGGACCGCGACGATGTAACGGGCCTGGTCTTCGCCGAACCAGAAGGCTTCGGGCCGCATGCCCGACTGCGGTGCGACCAGCGTGCAGCCGACGCCGCCCGCCATCACCATTTCCGCCAATCCGACCAACACGCCACCATCGGAGACGTCGTGACACGCCACGATGTCGCCACCGAGAATGTGCGCCCGTACGAAGTCGCCGTTGGCTCGCTCGGCGGCCAGATCGACCACGGGCGGCGCCCCATCCTCGCGGCCATGGATCTCGCGCAGCCACAGCGACTGACCCAGTTCACCCCGCGTTTCACCCACCAGGATCAGGTCGCAGTCATCCTGCATTCCGTAGCCGATGGCCTGGCTAACGTCCTCCAGAACACCCAGACCACCAATGGCGGGCGTCGGCAGGATCGCGGTGGTGGTGCCGTCGGGCGTCCGGGTCTCGTTGTAGAGCGACACGTTCCCGCTGACGACCGGGAAGTCGAGCGCGCGGCAGGCGTCGCCCATACCCTCGATCGCGGCGGCAAACTGCCCCATGACCTCGGGTTTCTCCGGATTGCCGAAGTTCAGGTTGTCCGTCACGGCAAGCGGCCGTGCTCCGGTCGCGGTGATGTTGCGCCACGCCTCCGCCACCGCCTGCGCCCCGCCCGTACGGGCGTCCGCCCGGCAATAGCGGGGCGTACAATCCGTGGTCAGCGCCAGACCGATCGACGTGTCGTCGATCTTGACGATGGCGGCATCGGCGGAGCCCGGACGACGCACTGTCTGGCCACCCACCGTGCTGTCATACTGGTTGTAGACCCAGGCGCGCGACGCGATGTCGGGACTGCCGATGAGATGCATCAACGCGCGCTCGGTGCCGACCGGATCCGTGACCGGACCCAGCGGTGCCGGCGCCGGGCTGGGCGCGGTGGGGCGGTGATACAGTGGCGCCTGATCAGCCAGCGGCGCCAGCGGAATGTCGGCCTCGACCGCGCCCTTGTGGCGTACGACGATGCGGCCGGTGTCGGTCAGATGACCGATGACCGCGAACTCGAGTTCCCACTTTTCGAAAATGGTGCGTGCGACGTCCGTGCGGTCCGGGCGCAGCACCATCAGCATGCGCTCCTGACTTTCCGACAGCATCATCTCGTAGGCCGACATGCCGCGCTCGCGCTGCGGCACCGCATCCAGGTCGAGATCGATGCCCACCCCGCCCTTGCCGGCCATTTCGACCGACGACGACGTGAGACCCGCAGCACCCATATCCTGAATGGCGACGATCGCATCGGTCGCCATCAGTTCCAGACACGCCTCGATCAGCAGTTTTTCGACGAACGGGTCGCCGACCTGAACGGTCGGGCGCTTGGCCAACGCGTCCTCGTCAAACTCCGACGACGACATGGTGGCACCGTGAATACCGTCGCGCCCCGTGCTGGAGCCGACATAGATCACCGGATTGCCGAGCCCCGCCGCGGCAGAGAGGAAAATCCGGTCCTGACGCGCGACCCCGACCGTCATGGCATTGACCAGCGGATTGCCATCGTAGGACGGATGGAAATTGACCTCACCACCCACGGTGGGCACGCCGACGCAGTTGCCGTAGCCGCCAACACCCCGCACCACGCCATCGACGATGCGGCGCGTCTGCGGATTGGCCGGATCGCCAAAACGCAGCGCGTTAAGATTTGCGACTGGACGCGCGCCCATGGTGAACACGTCGCGCAGGATGCCGCCGACGCCGGTTGCCGCACCCTGATAGGGCTCGATGAAGGACGGGTGATTGTGGCTCTCCATCTTGAAGATGGCTGCCAGTCCCTGTCCGATATCAACGACACCCGCGTTCTCGCCCGGTCCGTGAATGACCCACGGCGCCGTCGTCGGCAGTGTCTTGAGCCACACGCGTGACGATTTGTAGGAGCAGTGCTCCGACCACATGACCGAGAAGATGCCCAGTTCGGTCAGGCTTGGCGTACGGCCCATGATCGACAGGACGTTACCATATTCGTCGGCGGTCAGCCCGAATTCGCGGGCCAGTGCTTCGTCGACGGTTTTCTGTCCAGCGTTGCTCACCGGCCAAGAGCCTCCACAAGTCCCGCGAACAGCGGTTTTCCGTCCTCGCCCCCCATCAGCGGATCGACCAGATCCTCCGGATGGGGCATCATGCCGCAGATACGCAAATTCTCGCTGAACACACCCGCGATGGCGTTCAGGCTGCCGTTCGGATTGTGCGCCTGATCGTCCGCGGCGACCGTGCCATCGGGGCGAGCATAGCGAAACGCCACCCGCCCTTCGCCTTCGAGGCGCTCGATCGTCGCCGGGTCGGCCACGTAGTTGCCGTCGCCATGCGCCATCGGGGTGCGGAACACGTCCCCCTTGGCCCACAGCCGCGTAAACGCGGTGTCCGCGCGCTCGACCCGCAAGTGGCAGTCCTGCGACAGGAAACGCAGGTTCGCGTTGCGCAGCAAAGCACCCGGCAGAATCTGGGCTTCGGTCAGGATCTGGAACCCGTTGCAGACGCCCAGGATATGGCCGCCAGCCGCCGCGAACGCCCGCACTTCGGCCATCAGGGGCGCGTGCGCCGCCATGGCGCCGCACCGCAGGTAGTCGCCGTGGCTGAAGCCGCCGGGCAACACGATCAGATCGAGTTTCGGCAGCGTCGTATCACGATGCCAGAGCATCGCCGGCGCCTGCCCCGTCACCCTTTTCAGGGCGATGGCCATGTCCCGTTCCCGGTTGGTCCCGGGGAAGACGACGATCCCGGCCTTCATTTGGCAGCGCCGCAGGGCCACGCATCGTGAAGGGCCGCGAAGACCCCCTCGCCGACCGGCGCGCCGAGCACGGAGTCATGCCCCCGTAGCCACGTCACGACCTTGGCGCGCATTTCCGCACCCGTGGTCGCGTTGGGGATGCAGAAACCGGCGATGGCGCCTGCGTCGCCCTCGTTTTTGGCGCTCACCTTCGACAGAGCACCGGCGTCGGCAATGCCCGAGATATACGCGTCGCAAATCTGGGCGCCGGCCTGACGCGAGCAGATCTGCACGAACTTTCCCGCGGTCAGCGGCGAGACGCGTTGCGCCAGAGCGGGCGTGGCGGCACAGGCCGTCAGCGCGAGGGCGAGGACAATTCGTTTCATGCCACCACCTCGACCGTGAAATCCTCGATCACCAGATTGGCCAGCAGCGCGCGGGCCATGGCGTCACCCTGCGCGCGGGCCTTGTCGGCATCGGTCTCGGCGATCTCCAGTTCGATCACGCGACCGGCACGTACCTCGCCGACCGAACCGAAGTCGAGAACATGCAACGCATGTGCAATGGCTTTGCCCTGCGGGTCGAGGACGCCGTCCTTGAGCATGACCGTCACCCGAACCTTCATTGCATGACCTCCGGTCCCTTCATGTCGCCGTTCCCGGCCTCGGGCAGAATGCCCAGTCGTCGCGCCACTTCCTGATAGGCTTCCTCGACCTTGCCGAGATCGCGGCGGAACCGGTCCTTGTCGAGCTTCTCGCTCGTCTTGGCGTCCCACAGGCGGCAGTTGTCGGGCGAAATCTCGTCGGCCAGGACGATGCGCATGTCCTCGTTTTCCCACTGGCGCCCGAATTCCAGCTTGAAGTCCACAAGCTGGATACCGACTCCGATGAACACGCCCATCAGGAAATCGTTCGTGCGCAGGGCGAGTGCCGCCATGTCGTCCAGATCCTGAACGTTGGCCCAGCCGAACGCGGTGATGTGCTCTTCGGACACCATCGGGTCGTTGAGGCTGTCGTTCTTGTAATAATACTCGATGATCGAGCGCGGCAGGCGCGTCCCCTCGGGGATGCCCAGCCGCTTGGCCAGCGAACCCGCGGCGATGTTGCGCACCACGACCTCCAGCGGGATGATCTCCACCTCACGCACCAGCTGCTCGCGCATGTTCAGGCGACGGATGAAATGGGTCGGGATCCCGATATCGTGCAGGCGCAGCATCAGGTGTTCGCTGATGCGATTGTTCAGCACGCCCTTGCCGGTGATGATGCCTTTCTTCGCGCCATTCCCGGCCGTGGCATCGTCCTTGAAGTATTGTACGATCGTGCCGGGCTCCGGTCCTTCGAACAGGATCTTCGCTTTACCCTCGTACAGCTGGCGGCGGCGTGCCATTCTCATCCTTACCTGTCGTCTCAACGTGATCGACCGAAACGGCCCGAAGTTCGCGGGGCGGTCATAGCAGCCTTTGCCCCGCGAGGATAGAAGTTAGGCGGCGGGTCCCGCCTCGCCGAACACGCGGGTGAACACGTGGTCGAGCGCCCCGAGATGCATGCGCGCGTCGAACGCCGCGTCCAGAACATCGGCCGGCACCCGGCCCGCGACGTCCGGGTCAGCGTCCAGGTTCTCGCGGAAGGTGCGGCCGCCGGGTTTACCCAGATTGGTCCACGTCGCCATCGCGTTGTGCTGCACGATCCGATAGGCGTCCTCGCGCGAGATGCCCGAACGCGCCAGTGCCAGCAGAACCTCGCCCGAATGAACGACCCCGCCGAGGCTCTCCATGTTCGCCAGCATCTGCTCGGGATAGACGACCAGCTTTTCCATCATCCCCGACAGACGCGCGAGGGCGAAATCAAGCCCGATCGTTGCATCCGGTCCGATGTTGCGCTCCACCGAGGAATGGCTGATGTCGCGCTCATGCCACAGCGCGACGTTCTCCAGCGCCGGAATCGCGTGAGAGCGCACCAGACGCGCAAGCCCGGTCAGGTTTTCCGACAGTACCGGGTTGCGCTTGTGCGGCATGGCCGACGAGCCCTTCTGCCCAGGATGGAAGAACTCTTCCGCCTCGCGCACTTCCGAACGCTGGAGATGACGGACCTCGGTGGCCAGACGTTCGATGCCGCTGGCGATGACCGCCAGGGTGCAGAAGAACGCCGCATGGCGGTCGCGGGGGATCACCTGCGTCGACACCGGCTCGGCGGCCAGCCCGAGGCGTTCGGCCACGAAGGTCTCCACGCGCGGATCGACATGGGCGAAGGTACCGACCGCGCCGGAGATCGCGCAGGTCGCGATTTCGGCGCGTGCGGCCACAAGGCGCTCGCGGTTGCGCGCGAACTCGGCGTAGTGCCCGGCGAGCTTGAGCCCGAACGAGGTCGGCTCGGCATGGATCGCGTGGCTGCGGCCGATGGTCAGCGTGTACTTGTGTTCGAACGCACGTGCCCGCAGCGCCGCGAGCAGCATGTCCAGATCTTCGAGCAAAAGATCGGCCGCTTGCTTCAACTGCACCGAGAAACAGGTGTCGAGCACATCCGACGACGTCATCCCCAGATGCACGAAGCGGCTGTCGGGTCCGACCTTCTCGGCCAGCCAGGTCAGGAAGGCGATGACGTCGTGGCGGGTCGTCGCCTCGATCTCGTCGATGCGGGCGATATCGGCGTCGGAAAACGCGGCCATGGCGGCGTCGCCGTTCGTGCGGATCGTCCGGGCGGCCTCCTTGGGGATCGCGCCGTAGTCGGCCATCGCCTCGCAGGCCAGGGCCTCGATCTCGAACCAGATACGGTAACGGTTCTCGGGCGCCCAGATGGCGGCCATGACGGGTCGGGTGTAGCGCGGGACCATGGGCGTGTTCGCTTCCTGTGCTGTTCGGTCGAGGCGGACCGGCACTGCGGGCAGGCGCCGGCGTCGGGCCCCCTCTAGCCCATTTCTCAGCCCGCGTCGCGCCGGATATTGCGGCACGAGGGGTCCTCGCCCTAGTTTGGCGCACCTGACACGAAAGTATGCCCCTGTTGCCGTTCGACACCGCCGCCATTCTGGCCCTTCTGAAGGTCGTGGCCATCGACATCACTCTGGCCGGCGACAATGCGATCGTCGTGGGGCTGGCTGTTCGGGGTCTGCCGGCGCGCCCGCGCCGCATCGCTATTCTGGCCGGCGTGATCGGCGCGGCCCTGATCCGCGTGCTGCTCGCGCTGGTGGCGACGCGCCTTCTGGCCGTCATCGGCCTGACGCTGGCCGGCGGCCTTCTGCTGCTGTGGGTGTGCTACCGGATGTTCCGGGAGATGCGCGCAAGCCATGACGCGTCCGCCGTCGGCGCGCCGCCGCCCGACCTGCGCTCGGCCATCATCCGCATCATCGTGGCCGACCTGTCCATGAGCCTGGACAACGTGCTGGCCGTCGCAGGGGCCGCAATCGGCCATCCCTGGGTTCTGGTCACGGGACTGGCGCTGTCGGTCGTGCTGATGGGTCTGGCCGCCGAACTGATCGCGCGCCTGCTGGAACGCTTCCGCTGGATCGGGTGGATCGGTCTGCTCATCGTGCTGGGTGTGGCCATCGAGCTTATCGTGCGCGGTGGCGGCGAGGTGTGGCACAGCGTGACCTGACCCGCCGCCCGACGCGGGGGCGATCTGCCGGTTGCTCTCTTGCCGCCGGACGCGCAACGCTGGATCGTATCGGCTGCCCACGCCACGATCGTCCGATCTTCATAAAAGACGTCCATGCTCCGCACACATCACCACCGCCCACCACGCCGCCACACCGTCCTGTCCCGGCTGGCGCCGCTCGTGCTTCTGCTCAGTTCCTGCGCTGGGGGCACGCCCGGCCAGACGGCCGCGACTCCGCTGCCCACCGCATTGCGCGCGCCCGATACGCCTCCCGCCCCGCCGTTGCGCGTCGTGCCGTCGGCGGAGATCGAGGCCCGCGTGACGGAATG
>NZ_JABXXR010000001.1 GCF_013376175.1 Ameyamaea chiangmaiensis | reverse complement strand
CTCAACGCGTGGCCGCAGCCCCGTTCCGCGCGCGCACATCCGGCCGGTTCCACCAGCCGCCGCCCAGCGACGCAAACAGGCCCACCGTATCGGACAGCCGCGCGGACTGGCTCTGCACCAGGGTCAGGCGCGCCTGAAAGGCCGCCTCCTGCGCCGTCAGCGTCATCAGGATCGGCACGTCACCCAGACGCGCCTGCCCCTCCGCAATGGACAGCGTGTGGCGCGCGGCCGCATCCGCCTGCTGGCTGGTCTGCAGTAGGTCGGCGTCGTTCTTGACGGCATGCAGCGCATCGGCAACCTCCTGCACACCCCCCAGAACGGCGTCGCGATAATCCTCGACCGCCTTCTGATACAGGTCGCGTGACGCGCGCTCCTGATGCAACAGCGAGAACCCTTCGAACAGCGGCTGGGTGATCATCGCGGCCAGCATCCAGTTGCCATATCCTGGCATGGCCAGTTGGCTGAAACTGTTGAACGCCGTCCCCGGCGTCGCCATCAACTGGAGCGCCGGCAGGCGATTGGCGATCGCGACCCCGATCTGCGCGCTCGCCGCATGCAGCGCCGCCTCGGAGGCGCGTATATCGGGTCGCTGCGAGACCAGGTCCATCGGAAGGCTGACCGGCAGTTCGCCCGGCAGCGTGAAATCGGCGAGATGAAATTCCGGCGTCGGCCGGTCAGGCGTGTCGCCCGTCAGCGCGTCGATCAGATCGTGCTGAAGGTCGATCTGCTGTTGCAGGGGCGGAAGCGTCGCACGCGCCTGCGCGACCAGTGTCCGCTGCGCGGCTAGTGCACTCTCGGGCAGATCACCCAGTGTCACCTGCCGCTGCGTGATCTGCAGGATCCGTTCGGTGCGCGCGATGATGCTCTGCGTCGATTCCAGCTGGTCGCGGGCGGTGGCTGAGGCGATCGCCGCGTTGACCAGCGTTCCGGTCAGCGTCAGATATGCGGCCTCCATCTGGTAGCGCTGGACCTCGGCCTGCGCCCGGGTGGCCTCGACCTGCCGCCTGACCCCGCCCCACAGATCGGGTGAATAGGAAATGTTCAGCTGTGCGGTGTGCAGGTTATAAAGATAGGCGTTGTTGCCCGGCACGGGCGACAGCGCCTTGGACGTCTTATTGCGCGTCGGATTGAAGCTCGCACTGATGCTGGGCCAGAGGGCGGCTTCCTGAACGCCGACATTCTGGTTCGCGGCCCGCAACGCCTGCTGCGCGGAGGCAAGCGACGGATTGCGCGCGATGGCACGCTCCACCAGCGCGTTCAGCGCCGGATTGCGAAACAGCGTCCACCATTGCGCCGGTATGTCACCTCCGACAACGAAGCTCTGCTCGCCGCCCGCCACACCTTGCGGTCCCGCGGTGTGGGCGGGTAGCCCGTTCGGGTCATAGCGCGCGGCCGTCGGGGCGGCAGGTCGATGAAAGTTCGGCCCGACCGCACAGCCCGCGAGCCAGAGCACCGCCGTGCAGGCCACGCCGTATCGCATCCGGCTTACCATCACGACGCACCGTCCCCGCGCTCGCGCCGCCTCAGCGAACGCCGCTCGAAGAACCCTTCCATCTCGCAATAATACGTCGGCAGGATGAACAGCGTCAGAATGGTCGCAATGCCGAGACCGCCGACGACGACGGTGGCAAGCCCACGCTGGACATCGGTCCCGATCCCTCGCGCCAGCGCCGCCGGCAACATGCCCACACTGGCGACCGTCGCGGTCATCAGGACCGGCCGAAAACGCTCACCCGCACCTTCCAGCACCGCCTCGCGCAGCGGGGCGCCGTTTACTCGCAGACGGTTGATGTTGGACACCATGATGATCCCGTTCTGGATCGCGACGCCGAACAGCGCGATGAATCCCACAGCCGTCGCGATGTTCAGTGTCTCGCCGCGCAGATGCAGGGCCAGAAGACCGCCAAGCGTCGCCAGCGGCACCACCGCCAGGACCAGCACCGCCTGCCGCAGGCGCCCGAACTCGCCGAACAGCAACACGAGCATCACGGCGAACATGATCATGAGCGCGACGCTAAGACGGGCCTGCGCGCGCTGCTCCTGCTGGAACGTGCCTGCCCATTCCAGTCGGTATTCATCGGGATCGTAGTGAACATGCGCGTGGATCTGCTGTTCGGCATCCCGCAACCATGCGGACAACGGCCGATGACCGTTATCGAGGCGGATCGTGATCTGCCGATGGTTCATTTCATGCGCGATATTGGCCTCGCCCGTCTCCAGGCCGATCCGCGCGACCATCGACAGTGGGATCTGAGCACCATTACTCGCATGCAGTGGCAGCGATTCGATCATCTGAAGGTTCGATGTCTGACCCTGCGGCATATGCACCGTCATGTTATAGACACGGTCGCCGACATAGATCTCCTGGACCGCAGCGTCCCCGATCACGTTCTGAACCACGTTCATTACGTCGGAGGCCGAAATCCCGAAGCGCGCCGCTGCCGGCCGGTCGATTTCCACATCAAGCTGCGGAACCTCCGGCTCCTGGAAGATCGACGCCGTCGTCGTGCCCGGCACATCATGCAGCACGTTGACGATCTGCGTGCCCAGCCGTCGCAGCGGCTTGAGATCGTCGCCGTACACACGCAGCACCAGCGGCGAATGCGCGCCGCCCACCAGATCATTGATGTTGTCGGAAATCGGCTGACTGATGCCGAACGAAATGCCCGGTATCTGGCTCAGCTTCTGTGCCAGCCGCGCCACGAACAGCGATTTCGTCTCCCCCTTCGGCCAGGTCGCATAGGATGTCAGCACGACCGGCGATTCAATGTGGGACGGCGTCCACGCGTCGGTTCCCGAATCGTTGCGGCCGACCTGCGTCGCGACAGAGGCCACTTCGGGAAACGCCCGGATGGTGTCGCGAATCTGCCCGGCGATGGCGGTCGTACGATCAAGCGAGAGGCCGGACGGCAGCTGGATCTGCAGCCACAAGGCCCCTTCGTCGAGGTCCGGCAGGAACTCGCGCCCCGTCGTCGACCCCAATACGAGCACCAGTCCGAACGCCACGATCCCGCCGATATAACTCAACATCGGCCGGTCAATCATATGACCGAGCCCGCGACGATAGGCGTGATGCAACCGCTCCAGCGGCGCGTTGTGAAACAGTCGGTGCGGGTTGCGCATCGCCAGATACGCCAGCGCGGGCGTCAGCGTGACGGCACACGCCAGCGCCCCCAGCAGCGCAAAGCTGACAGTGAACGCCATCGGGCGGAACAGCTTGCCTTCCGCGCCCTCGAACGCGAACAGCGGCCCATAAGCAACCACGATGATCAGGGTCGCAAAGAAGATCGCCTTGCCGATGTGGTCCGTGACACCCAGAATGTCACTCAGGCTCAGCCGCCTGTCCGGATGTTCCTCCCGAAGGCGCAGGATCGCTTCCATCACGACGATCGCGCCGTCGACAATCACGCCGAAATCGATCGCCCCGAGCGAAAACAGATTGGCGGGCATATCGAGCGCACGCATCAGGACGAACACCGTCGCCAACGCCAGCGGAATGGTGACGGCAGCGACGACGGCGCTGCGCGGGCTGCCCAGAAACAGGATCAGCACCACGAACACGAGCGTCACGCCCTCCAGCACGGTGTGCGTCACCTTCTCGGTGGTCGCGTTCACCAGATTGTCGCGGTCGATATAGGGGACGATTTTTACACCCTGCGGGGCCAGTTCCTCGTTCAGATCGCTGACCTGGGCATGAAGCCGGCGCAACACTTCGGACGGGTTTTGCCCCGTCAGCATCATGACGATGCCCTCTATCGCATCCGGATTGCCGTTAAACCCAAGAATGCCTTCGCGCACCTGATGCCCGAGTTCGAGACGACCGAGATCACGCACAAGCACCGGCTGGCCATTCTGCTCCGTGACCGCGATGGCCCCCATGTCGTCCAGGCTCCGGACCATGCCGATGCCCCGGACGATGTAGGATTCGTCGCCGCGCGTGATCCTGCCGCCACCGGCGTTGATGCTGTTCGCCTTGAGCGCCGCCAGAACGTCGTTGACCCCGATATGATAACGCTGAAGCGCCTCGGGGCTGAGAACCAGCTGATATTCCTTCGTGAAACCGCCGAAATTGTTGACGCCGGCCACCCCCGAGATCTGCGACAGCGCCGGCAGGACCACCCAGCGCTGGATCTCGGACAACTGCATCAGGTTCTTGCTGTTGGACTGCAGGACATAACGATAGATTTCACCGACCGGGCTGGTGACAGGCCCCAGACCCGGCGTCACACCGGACGGCAGGGTGGCCTGCGCGATCTGCTCATTGACCCGCTGACGGGCAAAATAGACGTCGGTCCCGTCCTTGAAGATCAACGTGATCAGCGACAGCCCGAACGTGCTGCTGGACCGGCTCTCTACCAGACCCGGCGTACTGGCCAACTGCCGCTCAAGCGGCGTCGTGATCTGCTGTTCGATTTCTTCGGCCGCAAGACCGGGCACCTGCGTCGTCACCTGAACGTTGACGGCACCGAGATCAGGGTAGGCTTCCACAGGGATCTGCTGCCAGGCGTGCATGCCCAGGACAGCAAGCACGACCATCACCGCAAAAACAAAGCGCCTCTGCCGAAGGCAGATCTCGATCAGGCGATTAATCATCGTTCAGCAACACGGCACCCTGGACCACCACGCGCTCGCCCGCATTCAGACCCGATCGGACCCGAAGCAGCGCGGCCTCGTCATAGCCGATCGTCACCGTCCGTCGCTCGAACACTCCCGCCGACGTCTCCACGAACACCGTGGTGCTGTCATTATTCATCAGCAGCGCCGATTGCGGCACCATCACCTGTGGCGGCTGCGGGACGGCAATCAACAGCGTGCCAAACATCCCCGGGCGAAGGAGGTTGTCGGCATTCGGCACGACCATGCGCACTTCCATGCGGCGCGTATCGGACGACAGGACAGGCGCCACGGTCAGAACCTTGCCCGCGAAACGCCGATCACCGGTCGCAAAAAATGAGGCCTCGGCCGGCATGCCCGGCCCGACCTGCGTCGCACTGTCCTCCGGCACACCGCCGACGGCCCAGACTTCATCCAGATCGACCAGTGTCATAATCGCCACCGTCGTATCGGTCACGTTCTGTCCGGCCGACGTTCCGACCGTCACCACAAACCCGTCATCCGGCGCCGTCAACGACAGCAGACTGCCATGCGCGGTTCCGTTGGTGGGGGCCAGAGACGCCAGACGATCATGGGTACGCTGCGCCTCCGCCTGCGCCTGAAGAACGTTGGCATGGGCGCTCTCGACGTCCTTGGACGCTTCACCTCCGATCTGGAAGACGCTCTGCGCCCGCCGCCACTGTTCCTGCGCCAGTTGAAGCGCCGCGCGGGCCTTTGCATCGTCAGATAACGCCTGCGCCATGTCACCGGAGGCGAGCTGGGCCAGAATATCGCCTCGATGCACGAACTGCCCGGGCGACACGCCCAGGCTGACAATCCTGCCCGCAAGCGGCGCATAGATGCTCATCTGGCGGCTCGCCTCCGAGCGCACCTCGGCGGGAACAGCCATGACATGGGGGGCGGCCGTCTGCGACACCGGCTCGATGTGGAGTTGCCGGCCCAACGGCGAATCCATCTGCACCACTAGGCGCCCGTGCGAGTCTCGTCTGACCGATCCGTCATTGGCAACAGCAGTGTGGATGACACTGCATATCGTCACCACGGCAAAAAGGATCGGCAACAGACCCCGTGTGCGGGTTCGCGCATGTGCACCACGCCGGGACCGAACCGATGGTCGGAACGATAAGCGACGGCGGTCCGCGCAACCGCACCGGATCAAGAAGCTCGGTCCCGCCATCAAGATCCCCGGCGCACTGTGTGATGTCCGACCGGGGGCATTACCCACCCCGATCACGCCGCCTTACTGGCACACGGCAAAAATTCACACAACGGGCCCCGAAATCATTTGTCGCAAATGTAATCTCGGGCGCGTGCCCGGCACAATTTTGCCTTCTTCAGCCCGCCTCCGGCACTGCGGGCGCCATGGTCCGCAGCACAAGAGCCGCCTTGTCCGCCAACGCCCCGTTCAGTTCGCTCAACGCCGCGACCAGATTGGCCGTGCCGCGACCCGACGGCTGACGCGTAAGCCGGAATGGGATGACCGTCGGCAACGCTCCCTTGGCCGCCGCATGAACGACCATGGTACCCGACAGCACGGCCTCACCAGAAGCGACGCGGCTGAACCCGGTCATCGTCACCTCCACAAAGGCCTGCGGCGACATCGACGTGGCATCGTTCTGCGCGAACACTGTCGTGCCGGGGAGGCGCTGGGCCAGATCCTGCGCCAGTGTCCGGGCAATCATTTGTCCGGGTGCGTCCGACCACGCATCGCTGTCAGCGACCTTGATTGCATAATCTTTCGTCTCACGGACAATCCGATCGCGGTCGTACGCCTGCGCGACGACCGGCGTCCGCACCTCGACAACCGCCACCGGCGCGGGTGCCGCGGCACCCGGCCACGGCATCAGGCTGTAAAGTGTCGGGTCGCTGTTACACCCCGCGAGGCCAGACAGGATGCAGGCCGCACCTCCGGCGAGAAACAGGTGACGAAATCCGGCCATCTCAGCGTCCCATAATCAGCGCGGAGGGGTGGCGATTGAGCAGATCCGTCAGGAACCGGATCGACCGTGCCGCGCCCTGAAGCTCGACCACCATCTCTTGCAGGTTGTGGCGGAAATCCGTGTCGCCGCCATAGGTTCCAAGCAGCGTCGTTGCGCTGTCGAGTGTCTTGTGCAGCGAGGCCTCAAGTTCCGGCAGCTTTGCTGCCGCCGGCTTGGCGCTGTTGGTGATGTCGGCCAGGTTACGCATCGAATCGCGCAGCGAATGCAGAGCCTGCGTCACATCGGGACTGTTGATGCGGGCATCGGCGTGCGCAAGCAGATCGTTGACATGCACACCGATCTTGTCCAGCGGCATCGCAGCGATCTTGTCCGCCACCACCGACAGCGAATCCATGATCCCCGACATGCCTCCGGGCTGGCTCGGGATCACCAGATCGTCGCCTTCCACATCCACCATCGCCGGCTTCGGATGCCTTACGAAGTTGAGCGAAATCATGGACTCTCCGGTCAACAGGCTGACGCTGTCCAAAGACGCGCGCATCCCGTTGTCGACCATCGCCCGCATAAGGCCCCGCAGATCATCCCGCGACATGGTGCCAAGCTGCTCGATGCGCTCGGGCTGCAACTCCATGCCGATTCGCACCCGCGACCGCGCCGACGCCGGATCGACCTCCAGTTTCACACTCGTCACGTTGCCGACCTGCAAGCCGAACATCGTGACCTGAGCACCGGCCGACAGGCCCTTGACCGAACTATCGACATAGGTCGCCACGCCAAGATGACGCCGATACCCGGCGATATCGGCGTCCGACTCGCTGTCAAACAGCAGAAAGACCGCGTCCGACGGAGCAACCGGCCCAACCGTCGGGTGGTCGTGTTCGGTGCCGCCGAACGCCACGCCACCGGAAAACAACGCCTGAATCGACTTGAGCTGAACCTTCAGGCCGCCCGCACCGAAACCGACCTGAACACCCGACACGTTCCAGAAGCGGGTATCGGTGTGAAGATACTGGTCATACGGCGACCGGACGAAAATCTGGACCAGGATCGGACCCTCGCCGCCGGGCGGCATGGTATAGCCCAGGACTTCACCCACGATGACGTCGCGAAAGAAGACCGGCGCACCCTGCCCGATCGAACCCAGAGACTGGGTCACGAGCATATAGGTTCGTCCGGGCTGGTCGGACCGCACGCCCGGGGGGGATTCGAGACCTACGAACTGTGTCGTCGGCCGACCACCGGCCGCGCCCGCGTCGAACGCGATGTATGCGCCGGACAGCAGAGTATCGAGACCCGTAATACTGGCGCCGTTCAGACGCGGGCGAACGACCCAGAAACGCGCGTGCTCCGTCAGCGACTTCGCGGCGCTGGCGTTCATGCGCACCTTGACGCGCACATGGCGCTGATCGTCGGTCAGTTCGATCGAATCCACAGTGCCGAGCGTTACGGCCTTGTTCTTGACCTGAGTCTGGCCGCTCGTCAGGCCGTCGGCCGTGTCGAAAATGATCGAGATCTCGGGTCCCCGATCAACCAGCCCCCGCCACGCCAGCCACCCGGCAATGACGACCGCGATGATCGGCAGAAGCCATATGATGGAGAAACGCGTCCTCCGGACGACAGCCTTGGTCGAGCCTGCGTGGCCGCCAGAGGGAGAATCACCGTTTTGACCGCTCACCGACTCACCGTCTCCATTCCATCACCATCGGCCCCGTCAGCTGGCCCAAGCCTTAGCGTCTGGCGTGCACGCGTCAGATCCCGGCTTCGCTCCGGGCCGTTCTGTCCCGCCGCATCCCACATCGAGCGCGGGTCGAACGTATAGGCGGCGAAGATAGTCAAAACCACAACCGCCGCAAAGCATACCACCCCCCCGTTCGCCTCGATATTCGCAAGGGCGTTGAATCGCACCACGGCGACGAGGATCGAAATCATGAACACGTCGATCATCGACCAACGGCCAATGATATCGACGAACCGGTAGAGCCGCGACCGGCCAGCGAGCGCCCATGCACTGCCGCGCCACGTCGTAAACACCATGACCGCCAGACTGACGATCTTGAACACAGGCACAACAATACTGGCGAAAAACACCAGAAGAGCCAGCGGTATCATGTCGCCCTGCCAGAGTTCCACGACGCCCTCGAGAATGGTGTGGCCTCCGCCCTGCCCGATTTTGTTGAACGTCATCACCGGCATGATATTGGCCGGCAGATAACAGATCAGCGCCGTGATCAGCAGAGCCGTCGTGCGGCTCAGGCTGTCTGCCTTGCGGTTTCTGATCGTCGAGGCACAACGCGGACATGAGCCCAGTGCGGCCGACTCCGGCACCTCGACCTGGAACTCGCCCAGCGTCCCGCAGCTTGTGCATGCGGCAAGACGGCCCACAGGATAGAGCCCACCCCTGCGGATCGACGAGGCCGTGATGCTGCCGCAAGGCAGGTCTCGCAGACGGCGGTGCTGCCAGATACGCTCGGTGTCCAGCGTCGAATCGGTCGCGGCCATCGTGACCATCAGCGCGCCCACGAGATAGACACCCGCGTCGACATCGACATGCGCCATATCGACAAGCTTGGTGTAGGCCACGAAGACGCCCAGAACGTATACCTCGACCATGGACCAGGGCCGAAGCCGTTCATACCAGATCAGCAGGATCGGCGCCCACGCGGGCAGCGACCGGCGACGTGCTGCATAGAGTATGGCGCCCAGGCAGGCGATCACGACGCCCGGCAACACGACGGTCGCCAGCGCGACGAGCACGCCGATCTCGCCCCATCCTTCGTGGATCAGCTCAAGCGGCCCCGAGAACAGGCTGACCCGCCGTTCCCGGCCATACACGTCAAGCGTCATCAGCGACGAGGTCAAAAGTGCCAGATAGATCGCCGCCGACGAGATACAGAATGCCGCCGGCGTCGCCAGAGGCGACGTGCGCCGACGACGTACCAGAACCTGCCCACACCGCTCACACGCCAGGACGAAGCCCGGTGCGATCTCCTCGATCTCGACGAGATGCCCGCAGCACGGACACTCCATCAGCCCCTCGACCACGCGCATGGACGCCGTCGGCGGCACGGCAGCCATCCGGACGGCGAACCGGAGAAAGGAGTGAAAGGCGCGGCTGCTCATGCTTCGGATGATAGAGCGCATTTCATGCACCGGATAGGCTCCAAGCATATTGCAGCCATCCGAGAGCTCGGTTATACGACCCCCAACGCCGACATAGCTCAGGGGTAGAGCAACTGATTCGTAATCAGTAGGTCCTCGGTTCAATTCCGAGTGTCGGCACCATTATCCCTTTTAAATCAACGTCTTATGGCCTCATTTGGTGTAGTTTGGTGTAGTCACGAAAGCGTGAGGACCAAATCATACTGGCCGTAGCCGCGGGCGCCCGACCCGTGATGACGGTATTGCAGCCGGTCGCATTGACCAATTCTTGACCGTCTCGGGACTCCAGCGAGGACGCCCGGGCCCAGCCACGCGCGGTGGCAGACGCTCTGGTGACTGGCTTACCATCCGGCGAATGGTGCTCTCCTGATAGCGCAGGAAGTCAGCAAGCTCGCGCGCGGTCCATAGCCTCTCCCCCATCACTCCCCCTCCCCGTCCTGCGGCGGTACGCACGGGCCAACGTAGCGCCAGCCTGTCAGATAGGCGAACTGCGGCGTGGTCTCGATCGCCCATATCAGCCATCCATGGTGCGTCCATTCGCATGGCACCGTCCCTGCGTTTGATCGTAACCAGTGGTAGGTCCGATATTCCGTCCCTTCCGGCGGCCTGCACTCTCGGTCAGTCATGCGCGGCTTCCTTAGCCATGGCAGGGCGCACGAAACGCATCATTATTCCGCCATCGTCCCATTCCCACGCGGTAGCAAGCTTCCACCCGTATTTTTCAATCCAGTCCGGAATGTCTGCGGCCTCGACCTCTGCGCGAGTCAATGGCTCGGGAGCGACGCCTTCTTGGCGATCTGTAAACAGAAATGTCGTTTCTATGCCAATATAGGTGAGAACTGAGGCAATATGTTCTGGCATCCAATCCTCATCGAAAATTACCTCAAATCTCGCTCTCGGGGGATCCTGTGCATCATCTGAGATATCCTGAACATGCCAGTCGTATGAGCCAACAGCTGCCTTCACTCCCCCCGGCACCGTGTCGGTTCGTAGCGTGGTGGTCATGGCCGCGCTCCAGTAGGTGCGAGGGCGCGTTCACTTACTACTTGAATGCTTTCCAATCGCTCCGATGCGATGAGGCTGGCCTTCGAAGTCAGATATTTTATAAGCCGAAAATCCGCCCGCAAATGGGCGATCTCAGCGTCCTTTTCCTTAATCGTCTCCGCACGCACCTTAGCCTTTATCTCGGCCACCTGCTCGCGCGTAAAAAGCTGCATGCCCAGATGCGCCGTGCTGACCGGGGGGATCGTGGGCGGCGTCTGTTCGTTCAATTTCGTCATCGTCTCACTCTCCACCCGCGCCCCGAGCGTCCATCCCGCCACCATGTGGCGAGGCATCGCAGGAACCGGGTCATTTCAATTTTCTCTCGTGATCCCGCGACTGTTTGCGCGGGATGTGTAGAGGGATGGCGTTCATGCGCAGCCACGGCCTGTGGTTCCGCTGTTGGTGCCGTCCTCGCGCACACCGCAGAAGTCGCGCCAGTGGCGCCATCCGTTTGGGCAGGCGAAGCCCCACTCGCGAACCCGAGGCCCGGTTATGAAAATCGTCCATACCGCCTCCATGGATCGGGCATCGGAAAAGCTGTGGCGTGTGCGACAGATTCCGTTCTGATCAGGTGTGCGCACGGTTGTGCATACACGGGCGCGAAAGAGCTCCACACGGTGCAACGCGGTTGCCCTGCCCCACCTTGGACGCCAGGCGCGCCGCAGAAACGTGTCGGACGGCGTGTGTTCGAGGTAACGCCCCCGCAGGATCAGACTGACCCACCACCATGGGTGATCGTGAAGTGCCCGGTCCTCGTCCGAGCGAAGGAACTTGTGGAGGTAGACGTTGAACCAGCGGTTACGCGGGATCAGATACCAGCGCAGCAGGTAGGGTGCCTCCGGATCGCCGATTACGAAGTCTGGCGGTCGACGTGAGAGGATCATGATGATCCCTCCCCGGCCTCTGAAGAGGTGTCGCTATGGGCGGACATGGTGTTCTCCCGCACCGATCCCCACGATACGGGAGGACGGTGCTACAGACGGACGAAAATGGATCAGACCTCGGGCGCGCCCCGGAACACGGGTAATCCCGTTTCGGTTTCGGCCAGGGCGAGCGCTTCGTTCAGGGCGTGTTCGAACACGATTTCCGGGCGCAGGCGCATGACGATCCAGTGCACGCTGCCGCCCATGGAGCGATAGCGGAGCCGAACGGGCACGCGATAGATTGCCCCACCATGAAAAACAGGCGTCTGGATCAGGAACATGTTGGGGACCTTCACAGGCGCGCCCTGTTCATCCACGTGCGCGGTCTCGAATTTCAGCACGACCTCGCCCGAAGACAGGTTCTGCACGACCTTGGTCTTGCTGTCCTCGTTCACCCTGAAGTTGCGCGAGAGATCGAGCAGGACGGACGGTGATGCCAATGTCCCGCCGAGACGCTGTATCTGTTCGCGCAGTCGCGTGTCCGATTCCGGCTCTCCTTCATAGGGAGCGCCCAGCGGCTCGATCACGTCGCCGATCCGGTCTTCCAGGAATTCAGCAAAGTCGAGCATGGACAACGGCTTTCCGTCCTCGACCGCCTGCCAGGCCTTCCATGTGTCCGACAGCGGGAAGGTGTAGTGTCCCCTGTGCTGGCCGTAGTGAGTGCCGTCACGCTCGTCGGACCCGGGCTCGTGATAGTCGAGGACCGACGTCAGCGACGGTGTTTTCGGGTCATCGCTGGCGAAGAGCGCCGAGTGATCGGCCTTGAAGCGATTGGCATGCTGAAGGAAGCTCATCAGATCGGTGAATTTCGCTGTGCCACGCCGCCGCTCCGGGCGAACCCGGTATTCTTCAAGGAAGGACCTGACCGATTGCAATTCCATTCCTTTGGGGACGGCCACATAGGGCGCCCGAATGGTTTCATCCGGCGAGATGACGTCGAATTCCTGCGGGGTATGGAGACGTTCCACCACGTCAATGAGCGCGGCATTGTCAGAGCTATGTCCAGTCATGATCGGGTCTTTCAGAGGCTACGGAGTTCGTTGGATGAGGTGCTGACGTCGCGGAGCGGCAGTTCGTGCTGCTTCGGGTTGCGGCGGCTGAGCTTGTTGTCGGGCGTTGCCCAGAACGCCGACCGTGCCCGGGCGACCTTTGGTTTCTTCACCGCGTAATCAGTGCTGATCGTGATGATCCCGCCGTCGAGTGCGAAATCGACCTTCAGGGTGATCGATCCCTTTGCCTTGCCGTTTCTCGACGCCGCCGCATCGTTCAGGATCGCGACCAGGTCCGTGACCTCCTGATCCAGATCGTCGTTCAGCTGACCATCCTCGGCGACCGCGACGAGCTGGGAAAACTGGCGAATGATGGCTGATTCACTCATGTGATGTCCTATGCCACCAGGGTGGCGCGCGGTTTGGTGAGGTAAAAAGGCGGCAGCCCGTACGACGCACGCAGGGCGTTGACGGAAGGAAGCACGTCGCCAGTGGCGGTGATCTTGTTTTCCGCCGCGTAGGACGCGACGAAATCGGCATCGACGGTCAGGCCCTGTATCTCCGACGCCAGATCCCGCGCGACGAGGCGTGCCGCCAGGCTTGGCAGCCCGTCGCGGGTGCGGGCTGGAGGAAGGACATGCTCGGGCTCGGACATCACTCGGTGCGGTTTGGCCGGCCGGTTATTCGCGGACATGGGGCGTGCAGTTGGTGGCGCGGTCAGCCCCGCGGCACGTCGGCGCTCGTCCCGCAGGCGGGTCTGGAGCCTGCCTTCCTTGGAGATCACCGAATCAACGGAACGCCGAAGTTCCTCGGCGATCTCGTGATGTGGAACCCGTGCCGCGCGGCGCGCGAGCAGGATTGCGACCTCCTGCTCTGTCCAGAAGGCCTTGTCGACCGGGACACCAGCGGCGCGCGCGCTGCCAAAGCGGTTGCGAACAGACGGTATGCTGCGCGCGAGACGCGAAGCGATGACAGGGTACGAACGGCCCTCCCGGCGCAGAGCCACCGCGATTTGCCACTCCCGTTCGGTCCAAGGACCGCTGACCTTTGCGATGCCATACATCATCGCGCAGATCCTCCGGCACGGGCCAGCTCCGCCGGGGACGGCGGGATCGTCGGCACGACGGGCCGCGGGCGCATATTCATCAGGTAGCGTTCAAGCTTCGCCTGCAGGTCATTGGCGTACAGGTCCGTACCGGCCGCGCCCTCGGCGTTGCCACGCTGGCGTAGTTCCTCGGCGCACTGCCGCATGTAGATCACGGCGCGGCGCTGACGCAGGGCCTCTTTCTGCACGGCGGGCGACCAGTCGCGGATCGCATAAGAAAAGCCCGTGCTGGTGCCCGAGCTGACGAACGGGATGACCTTACCCATGGGTGGCCCCTGTGGCTGTGTCCTGACGCGCGCGGCATGTTCCGGCGTCGCGCAGGCGTGTTGCGAGACCGCGTGCCTCAGCCGCCATATCCGGCGCGCCGAGCATGTCGGCGTCACAGGCGAACTCGGCGAGGGCATCAGCGGCGATGAACAGCGCGTCGCCGGAAAACCGACGACAGTGCATGAGAAGTTCCGCAAGCACATGCCAGCGCGCCGGCAGGTGATGTCGCGTGCGGCGGTGCTGTGCGGAATGGGTCATGGAGGCGTCGTCCGTGTCCAGGCGACGCGGTAGCCCAGCGCATTGCCAAGCTCGGACAGCCGGGCGATCAGCTCCATTTCGGCGGCCAGAGATGTGGTGTCGGGACCCCACGCGAGGTCGCGGCATGAGGACACCAGGCGAAGTGCCGCGTCGCGCAATTCGGGGGTGACGGGGGTTGATGTGTCCGTCATGGGTGCATCCCCCATGACGGCGTCTGTTGTCGTGCCTTCGTACGGGGACGGCCGTTGTCAGCCGCCCCCGCGTCTTCCATCATCGGGAGTGCAACCAACCCGAGGATGAAACCTATGGCCGTTCGACCCGCGCCGCCGCAACCGAAGCCAGATCCGAAGCCACCGAGGCAGATCGAACATCCGGCACCGGTCAGAAAACGAAACTGAGACTGATCAGTGCTGCACTGGCCACCGCCGATCCCAGCAGGATCAGTGACCAGAGCAGCACACGCGCGGCTCGATCGACGCGAACATTGTTGGCATCGAGGTCCATCTGCGCCCGCAGAGCCAGAGCTTCCACGTATTCCAGCTCCGTCTCGAACGTGACGGGTTTGCTGTCCGTTCCCAGAACATAAGACGGCAAGTCGCCGCTCAAGCCCCATCGGAACGGCCTGAAATTGACTATTGCGATCATGGCACTCGCAAGGGCCATGGCAGCACTTATCATCAGCAGCCGATGGCCTGCTGTCGCTGATGCTGTGGATAGTGCCAGAGTGATGGTCAACGTCCACCCGATCAGAGTGGCTGAGCGCCCCATAATTCCGCTGATCGATACCGTTTGCGCGGAGAGCCGAAGCTCGCCCTGTCGCTGAGCCTCGTGCGCACGCCACAGACGAAGTGTTCGCGAATCCGTTGCCGCTCCGACTTCTCCCGGATCGTAGCGATCGTCCGGATCGTCCTCTGACAGGCGGATTTCGAAGTTGCCCGTCATCCGTGGCCCTCCCCATGTCGGGCCGGTCATGGCCGTCGTTCTGATGTAGCACGTGCGCCTCCATCTGGTGATGGAGGGAATGTGGGATAATCCAACACTTCCAGTCAAGCTAAATGTTGGGAATTTCCACCCTAATCATCACGGGTCATTCTGCCTTCTATCCCGAGTGGCGGTATGCGCCCCGATGCGTCGCGGATTTCGTCGCGCAGGAACCAGAGGCGAACAAATACGTCGAAATCACTCGAAACCATGTAGGACGCCACGGAATTGCTCCACAATAAGTGCCATCTGATTTTTCTATTAATAGGTGCGCATCCTCCATCTCTAATTCTGAGTAAATTTTCTTTATAGTATCCAACTTCTTGCCATTGAGAGCTGTATCTCCATGAGCCTGCAAGAACCAATACTAGAGTTGACGTGACACCAGTCTCAGTGAAACAACCAATAATTCCATCCCCAACTGTGAAATATGAAGATTTATCGTCCCCTAGAGGCAGTGTTCCCACAAAAGAACTAAAGACTTCAGCTCTCTCTGGGAACTGAGCTGTTGTCCTTTGAAGACAGACCAAGGGGGAAAATTTTTCGCTTTCTGTGGAGGAACAGTATCTGGTGGGGACACCTCCTCTGTCGGCGGCGTTCCCTCAGGAAAAACAGCGTCTTGTGCTTTAGACGACTCAAGCGAGGCCGCCATCAATATAGAAAAAATTGTAAAACCAGAATATAGGGACGATTTATGCGTCACGCGCACCGCCAGCACGTCGAAGTAGATACACTAATAGAGCGTCAGTTTCATCCTCCGGGATTCGCCTGAATGCATCCAGTAGAAGAGCTTCCTTTTCATTTTGCGCCTGTGACGAAATCATATTGCCGTTTCCTGTAGTCAACCAGTCGAGGGAGACCCCAAAAAAATCAGCCAGTGCCACGAGCGTGCCTCTCCCTGGGACGTCGGCGCCACGCTCGATATTCGTCAAATGCGTGCGCGAGATCCCAATCTCGACTGCTGTGACGACCTGCGTCAAGCCTTTTTGTTCCCTTAATGTTCTTATGCGTGCGCCGAGGCTCTGTGCTGTGCTCATGGCGTGATAGTGCGCCGTAGAGTAGCTCTTGGGGTGGAGTCACCCAACATCTCTCTTGATGACAAATGTTGGTATATTCCACATATGGCCATATGGACATACGTGACATCATTCGCAGCGCTGGTGGGCCAGTTCGCGTAGGGCGAGAAGTAAATCGCCATCACGCCACCGTCATTGGCTGGGTGCGCGTTCCCCCTAAACATGCCAGAGCCGTAGCGCGCCTCTCCGGTCTGCCCCTTTCCGTCGTTTGCCCCGAGATATTTGGGTCGGACGATGATCGTTCGCACGCCGGGAACGTCGCCTCCTCCCATGGCTCGGAGCGGGCAGCATGACCGTAAACCCGGCTGAGCCCGATCGCTTTGATGGCTTGCGGGCAGCCTTGCAGATTGACGGCATGTGGCTGGACCGGTGTCCCTATGGGGCGGCGGCCTTGCGTGTCTGGGTCGGTGCAGCATGGAAGCAATTCCCGGATGGATTTTGGCTGAATCTCGATACTGCTGAGCCATCATCGCTTCGTTTCGCTCCCATGGGGTTCGTCGAATCTAGAAACTTGTACGAAGCAGTCGAATGGCGTCCGGGGCATGTGAAAGGGCCTGTTGAAGGAGTTCCGCCGCTAGCCCTTCAAGGGCCTTGGATGAAAGGCTCCTGAGATGGGACAGCAGTCCTGCTTTCTGGGCGTCCGGCAAATCGTCCTTTTCGACCTGTCTATTCAGAAGAACTCTGGCCATAGCGGGATCGAGGCGAACGGAGATCATGCTCAGCTCGGCGGAAAGTCCAGGGCTGCCGGCGGTGCGTTTCTTCTGCTGTCTGTCGTTGCCGCATCGGGCGTTGCGGCCGGATGGTTAGGGGCGCGTGCGCAGAACCGGCGCGCCAGGATCGCCGCGACCGCAATCGATGATTACGAGGAAGTTCTGAAGCAAAGAGCGCAAGAACGTGCAATTTTCAGTGCCCTGGACGCTCAGAGGCCTTCCGGAACCACTCGGAAGCCGTCTCCATTCTATCTTTCGGCCTTCGCTTTTTCCTCGGCGGTTTCCAGTATCTGCAGCGTATTGCGCATGCGATCAGCCGGACGCTCTGACGGCGCCGACATATTCGAATCCTCCTGTGGTCGTGTGGTAGCTGCCATGGTGGATGATCCGATGCGGGGCGGCAACGCGCCGTCCCGCATCGGTGGCCTGCGGCCGATCGGGCAGATCGTCGCAGGCCTTCTTGATCGCTTGGGCGCGTCCGTCTCGGCGCCGGCGAAACCCATCACTCAATCCTCCTCCGCCAATCCCTCTGATGCGTCGCAAGCACAGAGTGGCAGAGGAGACGCCCGAGATGGTGGGTATTTCGCCCGATTCACCCGCGCGCGCGGGTATTTTGGCCCATTTTGCCCGCGCGCGCGGGCGGACGGGGGAGTCTGACCCCCCGATGAGCACCGAAGCGATCGGCCAGAGCTTTCAGGACATCGTGTGTCAGGAGGTGCAGTCGCGCCGTCCGCGCGAGGGCCTGCGCGCGGCGTTTGCCACGGTCGCACGGGAAATGGGCATCACCGTACGCCGTGTGCGTGCCTGCTGGCACCACGAGGTTCGGTCGGTTGCGGCGGCGGAATGGGATGCGGCGCGGCGTGTGCAGCGCCGGCGTCTTGAGGCGGACCAGGCGCGGATTGCTGCCCAACTGGCGGCGATCGAGGGGCGGCTTGCGTCGTTGCGGTGTGATCTGTGACGCACGGGTTCACCTGCTGGATGGCTGTGACCGTTCTGGGCGGCGCGCTGGTCGCGGCCTGCGTCGCGTGGGCCCGGGCGGAAGTCACCCGGTGTCTGCTGATGATTTTGTATTTTGGCGCGCGGGCGATGCAGGGCCATGACGTGCGTATGGCTGATCGCCGTATGTCGCAGGCTGAAAGGCACGTCGCGCGCTCGAAGCGGACGGGCGCCCTGATCGCGCGCCATTTCACCCCGAAAACCTGAGGTCACGCCATGTGCCGACGCACTCTCGACTGGTCTCGTCTCGACCCGGTCATCATTTCGCTGGATCGCCGGGGGGCGAGTGTTCGGTCGATCGCCGATGCGACCGGCGTATCCGCGCGATCGGTGAAAGCCGCGCGTGCCCGTCTGGGGCTGACGGCGCGTCGACCGGGTGCCCCGACGCTGGTGTCGCGGTTGCTGGAGCGTGCCGGTGGCGAGGGGATGGGCCATGCCGCGTAAGCGTCTGGTCCGCAGGCCTCGTCCGCTGAACCCGAAGGTTCTGGCGGCGTCCGCGAAAGTGCGTGATTTCACCTTGCACGATCAGGTGCGCCTGTTTGCGTCGGGCGCGACCTATGTCCGGGGCGGCAAGATGGTCATTCCGCGCCCGATGAAGGCCGAGGATCCGGAGCCTGTGCCGCGCGAGGCACGCAAGCGCAAGCGCGCGCCCGACTGTGTTTCGACGTGACCGGCCGTGCTGTGTGCCCCCGTTGCGATGGCAAGGGCTGGTACGAGTTTGTGTGGTGCGGGACGCTGAACGGCACGGTCCGTTCGGCAACCGCGCTGCGGCTTTGTGAATATTGCGCGTATGAGCCCGATGCTTCGTCATCGGGTGGGGAGAGTGGGCATGGATGACGCGGCAGGGATTTTCGGGGCGGCGATGCGTCAGGTTCCGCACGACAGTGTTGCGGAACAGGCTGTTCTTGGGGCGATCCTGACGAACAATCGGGCGTTCGCGGCTGTGGAGGATATTCTGGAGCCCGAGCATTTCTATGACCCGTTGCTGGGGCGTGTGTTCGGGTTATGCCGCGACCTGATCTATCGCGGAGAAGCCGCGAACCCGATCTCGCTGCGCCGGCACCTTGATTCCCAGCCGGATCTTGGTCGTCAGACGGCCCAGGACCTGCTGGCCGGTTTGCTGACGTCCATGATTTCGGTCCTCGATGCCGCGAGTTACGCGCGGGCCATTCGGGACGCGTGGGTGCGTCGGTCGCTGTTCGATGTGTGCACGCGCGCGGCGGATCGTGCCTGCCGTCCGGGTTCGACGCCGGTCGGGGACATCGTGGATGAGCTGGAAGATGGTTTGCTGCAGATGTCGATGGGCATGAGCGAGGACGCGCCCCTGATGAGTGCGGGTGCCGCTGTCGGCGAAGCCTTGCGTTCGGCGCGGGAAGCCGCGGCGCGCGGCACCGGTCTGGCCGGGGTGTCGTGGGGTTACCGCGCGCTGGATCGCATGACCGGCGGCCTGATGCCGGGCTGTGTTTATCTGTTGGGTGCGCGCCCTGCGATGGGGAAGTCGTCCATCGCTCTCGGCATTGCTGCCCGTGTGGCGGCTGGTGGTGTGCCGACCTATTTCTGGTCGGGCGAGATGAAGGAATCCCAGCTGGGCGCACGCCTCGGCGCGGCCCATGCGCGTCTGTCGACGCAGGCCGTGTTTACCGGCCGACGGTATGACGTTCCGGAGCACGCCGAGACGGGCATGCGAGAAGAGCTGTCCGACTGGCAGTGGCGCGATCTGGAGGATGGCGAGCGTGCGGCGGGCGCCCTGCCCTTGTGGTTTGACTCACGTGCGCGGATCACGGCGACGAAGATGCGGGCGCGCGCCCGTCGGATGAAGCGGTCGCGCACCGGTCTTGGGCTGATCGTCGTGGATTACGTTGGCCTTATGTCGGCGGGATCGGCTTTTGAGGACCAGCGCAGTTATGAGCGCATCACGAAAATATCGGGACAGATGAAGCAGTTGGCAGTCGAACTGGACGTGCCGCTGGTTCTATTAGCGCAGCTCAACCGTCAGAGTGAAGGGCGTGAGGACAAGCGCCCAACCATGGCGGATTTTCGTGATGCGGGCGCGCTGGAGCAGGACGCCGACGTGATCCTGCTGCTGCACCGGGAGCATTACTATTTGGAAAAGCAGCTCGCGGCGGGACTTACGCGTCGGGAGCGAGAAAGTGCCGAGGATTTCGCCAACCGCGTCTCGGACCTGAACAGTCGCGTACAGAAAGCGGAAGGCAAGGCCGATTTGGAAGTGGCGAAGCAACGCCAGGGGCCCGTAGGTGTGTGCCACCTGCGCTTCACGAACGAGACCACCTGGTTCCGTGATGAAGCCGAGGACCAGTACTCGCCGGCATGGATCAATACAGCGGAAGGACGGGCCCATGGCCAAAGCGGGTAAAGGCGGCTTTCAGGCGCGGCGGCTCGGCGCACATGCGCGTGCCGTCATGAACGACCGGCGATGGGCGCTTCTGTCCCTCGCCGGTCGCGCTGCCTGGTTGCAGATGACCGATGTGGCTGACGAACTGCCGGAGTTGCGCGGGCCGAGCGTGGGTCGCGTCATCACCCCTGATTTTCTTGCCAGGCTCCTCGCTGCGACGCCGTCCGAGCTGGAGGCGGCCGTAGCCGATCTTGAAAGGCTGACCATCGTCGCGCGCGTTGACGGTGGCATCCGACTGAAAGCGTTCTGACATGGCCCGATCGATCCCGGAGCGGAAGCTCATTTTCATCGCGAACACCGATCTGCGCCTGCAGGCCCTCGGGTTCGCGGCCGTTGGTGTGTGGCTGGCGCTGATGCACCTCGTACTCGAACATGGAACCGATGGGCGGGTTGTGTTCGGTCGGGGTCGCGTGCCGTCGCTGGCCGACGTGGCGCGCATTCGGTTTCGTATGACGGAAACCGAATTGGTAACCCATCTCGAAACCCAATCCGAAACCCAGCTGCTCGGTTGGAGTGCGGAGAGCGGGGCGCTGACATGGCCATCCGAGCTGATGCCCGATGCACGGACGCTCGCGAACCGGGAGAATGGGAAAAAGGGCGGTAGACCGCGCAAAACGGCGCTGAACGAGCGCAACAATCCTAACCAGTATCACATGCCGCCAATGGCCATTCCGGGAGGCAGATCCATGTCGACGGACGAAACCCAGAAAACCCAAACGGAAACCCCCTTACGCGTAGCTAGCTTAGCTGAAGCTAGTACTCTTAAAAGCTTAGAAGCTACAGCTGAGCCTGACGCGCGGGAAATCGACGAGGTGTTTCAGCGTATCGGTCCGGTCGCATACGCGGCAGCGGGATTTGACCATGCCCGCCACATGGGGGGCTGGGCTATCGCCCGTATCTGGGCAGCAGACGGTCTGCGGAAAGGCCTTCCCGTCGATCAGATCGAAGACATCGTAGTCGGAGCGATTGACCGTGTCTCAAAGCGTCATGCGGCCAAGGGAAACCAGAAGGAAATCGGTAGTCTCGACTACTTCAAAGGGGCTGTCGGCGATGACATCAAAGCTGCTTCCCCACGAATGACGCAGGAAAGACGCGATGCTGAACGAGCCTACGAGGAAGCTGTGATGAAGTGGGGGCGTGAGCAAATGGATCCGGTCAAGCGCGGCGCACAACAGCCGAAATTGAGTGATTTCCTGGCGAATCTGCAGAGGCAGAGTGCAGCATGATTGATTTAAAATCATATTTCGTCATGAGTCGTTTGGCCTCTCATGAATTTAGAATTCCTGCTCTGGAAAGGTCTTACACGCTTAATAGCCTTATCGAAGTTGGGTGTGATTTCTCGGCAGATGTTCTGCTATTGCCGGATTGCGGGCGCGATTTGATGTCATGACAGCACGGGAAATCGATTTCACGCGCAACGTTCCGGATCAGGTCGCGGAGTGGCTTGAGGAAGCTGCGCTGACCCTGGCGGCGTTGCCTGGTGGCGGCCATCGCCTCGGCGCCAAGACGGCTCAATGGCCGGAGATGGTCCGTGACCTCGAAGAATTGGGCTGGGATCGTGAGTCCGACGAGCGCATGCCGGCACCGGCAGCGGATGCGGTGACGCGCATGGACATCGCACTGGGATGGCTATCAACGTTCGGCCCCGCAGAACAACGCTTGCGCAAAGTGGTGAACATGCGCCTCGTTGTTCATCCGATCAGTGGTCAGCATCGGTGGACGTGGCGGAAGATTGCTGAGAAGTTCTCGATAGACCACAAGACCGCGAAGCAGTGGCATCGCGTGGCAGTTGAGCACATCGGAAAAAAAATCAGCGAACCTGAATTTTTCTCTCCCCAAACTCCCCATTTTGCACTATTTCCGAAGGTATGATTTGCGGCGACGTATGCTTCCGAGCGTGCGTCGCCTTTTTTGTGCCATTCCAGGTACGGGAGGGCATCATGTAGCCTCCCGCGATCCCGCCCATCTCGCCGTGGTCCAATTAGCACTAATAAGCGAAATCCTCGGGATGGATCGAAATTTTTGGGTCCCTCTGGCCGGAGTCCCCTACCGAGGGCAAGTTCGCGCCCGGTTGGTCACACTCTCTGATAAGATTTTGAATTCACTTGGTGTTTCCATTTCTGTTGTCGTCTGGTGAGGAGTGATGGATCAGGTTTCAGCACCAGCCACCGCCATGACGGTCAACAAGCGCGAACTCGCACGGCTTCTCCGGGTATCGCTGCCCACGCTGACCAGCTGGCTCGACAAGTGGCCTGAGTTTCCGGTCGTCGAGCGTGGCACGAACGGCGTCAACTGGCAGTTCAGCGTTGATGACGTCGTCACCTTCCTGTCTGACCGCCAGGCTGAGGAACAGGCGCGCAAGGCCGATCGGGATGAGGAGTTGATGAAGCTCCAGCTCACGCTCGATCTGGGCTTGAAGTCGGAACCGGAATCACTTCCGTCATCACGCGTTCCTGTGAAGGAACAGATCGACCTGATGCGCCTGCAGGAAATGAAGGTAAGACAGGCTGAAAAGTGCCGGCAGCTGGTGAAAGTGGATGAGTTCGCAGATCTTGCCGGCGGCGCCTTCGCCCAGATAGCGCGAGAGTCCGGGATCTTCGTGCGCAGGTTGTGTCAGGAACTGAACTGCTCGGACGCGCAGCTCCGACATGCTGAGATCAGGTTTGCAGATATGCAGCGTGGCATCGTCGAGAAGGTGATGCGCGCCATGGAGAGTGGTGACGATGCAGGCGAGCAACCCGAGCTTCAAGTCGCCTGACGACATCCAGTTCGCCGACCCGCGCACGCTCCTCGCGGATGCCCTCAAGGCCTTCCTTCCGGCCGAGAAAATCGACGTAGCCGACTGCGCCGCTCGTTATCGCTACCTCGACAATCGGGGCGGCGGTTATGTCGGCCTGTGGAGTCATGACGAGGCACCCTATCTTGTGGGGCCTATGAAGGCTCTGACCAGCCGGACGCATCTGACCACGGCCATCGTGGGCCCCGGTCGGTCGGGCAAAACGGCGGTGGGTCAGAACTGGCAGTTGCAGTCGGTCGGGTTCGACCCTGCCGATATGCTGAATTACGCCCATACCGACACGGTCATCGAGCAGTATGTGAAGGCCGAGATCGAGCCGATGATCGAGGCTCATCCGATGATGGCCGACCGGCTCGGCAAGGCACCGAAGCTGCGGTCCTTGTCGTTCAAGCGCTTCCGGGGGATGTGGATCCAGTATCTGACGGCGACCTATAACAACCTGATCAACAAGTCGGCACCCCGGATCATCATCACCGAGCTCGATGCCTGCGACAGCACACGCGGTGATCCGTATGGCCTTGCCGATCTGCGCCGGCAGACGTTCGGTCTCGAATCCATGATCCTGGCCGAGAGCCATCCTGACCGGGCGGCGGGGATCAAGCCCAAGGACTGGACGTCCGGAATCATGTCGCTCTACCGCGACAGCGACCGGCGCGTCTGGTATTGGCCCTGCCCGCATTGCAACGGATTTTCCTCGCCAAACCCATCGGCCGGCCGCGAGATGGTGCTGGATTGGCCGGCGGACGCGCCTCTCGATGAGGTCCGCGACGCGGCACGCCTCCTGTGCCCGTGCTGCGGCGCGGAGATCGAGGACAAATGGCGTCGCGTCATGAACCGCGATGGCGTTTGGGTGGGCGAAGGGCAGGAAATTTCGGAAACCGGCGAGGTCACCGGGGAACTGGTCGCGCGCGACATCGCGGGGTTCTGGATCACCGGCCTGATGTCGCCCTTCATTATCGGCGGCATCGGGTCGCTTGCGTTTGAATATGAGAAGGCCAAGCGCGCGTATGATGCCGGCGAAGAGGACGCACGGCAGAAATTCAAGGACGTCGTCGTCAAGCGTTGGGGCTTGCCCTTCGAGGAGCCTGCCAAGGCCGGCAGCCTTGATGCCGGCATCCTTGCGGAGCGCGCGGAAGCTGGTCTTGCCCTCGGGCGCGTGCCCCCGGGCGTGCGGTTCCTTACGGCCGCCGTCGATGTCCAGTCGAACCGTTTCGAAATCCTCGTACGCGGCTGGGGCGTGAGTGCCGAAAGCTGGGTGGTCGACCATTGGACGGTCGATGCCGATCCTGCGACCAGTCCCGGCGATTGGGACGAAGTTCTGCGTGTTCTCGCGACGCGCATCTATCCTTTGAGCGACGGCACGGGGCGCGGCATGCGTATCCGGGCCGCCGGCTATGACAGCGGCGGTCAGGAAGGCGTTACGCTCCAGGCATACAACGCCTGGCGTCGGGCGAAATCGGCCGGGCTCGTTAAAATCGCGGGTCGTATCGACGGCCGTGAGGCGTGGACGATATTGCCGCTCAAGGGGCTATCAACCCCAAATGCGCCGTTTCTGTCGGTGTCGCACCCGGACAGCCAGCGCAAGGACAGGCGGGCGTCCGCCCGCGGTGAAATTCCGGTCGGTCTCTTCAACCCCAACCGGGCGAAAGACGATCTTCATGTGGCTTTGCAACGTGCCGAAAGCGGACCGCTTGCCGTGCATTTCCCAGCCGACCTGATTCCGGTCGAGCCCCCCTACCCGTTTTTCGAGCAGTTGGTGGCGGAAGAACGGCTGCCGAACGGCCGGTGGCAGAAGAAGCGTGCTGGCGGCCGGAACGAGGCGCTCGACCTGATGGTCATGACTCTGGTCATGGCCAATCTCTTTGGGTTGCACCGCATCAATTGGAACAGTCCGCCTGGGTGGTGCGCGGAATGGGACCGCAACAGCCTGGTGGTCGGCCTGGATCAGGCGCCGGAGGTGGTGTCCTTGGCAAGGTCCTCCCTCCCCCAGGCGGGAGTCATGATGAAGCCTGCGGCGCCCGCGCCGCGACGGCGTTGGGCGAGGTGACATGGTCGTTCTCCGGGTTTCGGTCGATACGCGCGATATCCAGAGGCGATTGAGTGCCTTGGCACGCGACGAAATTCCGGAGGCGGCCGCCCACACCCTGAACATGCTGGCGCGAGACAGTAAAGCGGCTGTCATCGACAGGATGAAGGAGGTGTTTGAAAACCCGAACCCATTTACGCTGGGTGGATTTTTCGTCAAAGCCGCGACACGGAATTCACTTGAGGCCTGGGTTGCCAGCAAGGACCACGACCGGGACGGCAAGCCTGTGCCCCGGATCGCATTTATCGGGGTGGAAGAACGCGGCGGCGCGCGCGACCGGAAGAAGTTCGAAGCCCGGCTTGCGACCCTTTCAGGCGGACAATACGTCCTGCCTGGGCGCGATGTCACGCTCGACCGTTATGGAAACGTTCCCGTCTCCGTCTACAAGGTCGTGCTCTCACGGTTGGGCATGATGAGCGACCAGACACGAAACCTGAAGGACGCTCACGCGCGGCGTCTGGCCAAGCGAGGCCTGGTCGCAAAGGGGCAACGCTCGGAATATTTCCTCGGGCGCGATCGGGCCTCAGGACGCCCGAAAGGGATCTACAAGCTCGTCTCGAAGGGCAAGATTGCCGAAATATTCAAATTCGTTCGCACGGAGCCGAATTACTCGGCGAAATTGCCGGTCACGGCCATCGTGAACGGCCTTGTGTCGCAAAAGGCATCCCGCGTCACGGGCGCGGCGATCCGCGCCGCTTTAAAACGGCAGAAATTACGAGGCTAGGCACATGCTGAAATCAATCTTCCCCGTCCCTCGGGGTACGTGGGCGGGCATGACGGAAGCGCAAGTGATCGCCGCGCGAAACGGCGCGCAGGTCGCACTTCAGCAGTTACTGAGCGGCAAGAGGCCGGCTTCCGTCAGTTACGCGCAGGGCGACGGGAGCCGGAGCGTCAGCTTCAGCAATGCTGACCAGGCTCAGCTCCGTCAGAACATTCGTGAGTTCAACATTCTACTCGGCGTCGAGTGTCGGCGCCGACCGATGAGGCCATATTTCCGATGAAAGCTCCGAGGCTGCTTGCGAAGATGTGGAACGCCGTTGCTGACGGCGGCGCCGGTCCGCAGCTGCCTCCGACCGTATTGCCGGGCATCCTGGGTGGCATGGGCGGCGCATTCGCCTATGACTCCGCCAACCCTTTCAGTCAGGAAGGTGCGGACTGGAACCCCCTTCTCCGCTCCCCGGACAATGAGATCAACCTCAACCGCGACCGCATGGCGGCGCGCGCGCGGGACCTTTTCCATAACGATGGATGGGCGCGGGGTGTCGTCACACGCGCGACAGACAATGTCATCGGAGCGCAATGGCGACTGGTGGCCAAGCCCGATTACCGGGCGCTGTCCCAGAGATATGGGAAGGGGTTCGACCCGGTCTGGGCGGACGAATTCCGCCGCGTGGTGGAGGCCGAATGGCGCACCTGGTCGGAAGACCCTCTGTTCCTGTGCGACCAGCAGCAGCGCCTGAGTGTTCAGCAGATGCTGCGTCTTGCCTTCATGCACCGGGTCAAGGATGGCGAGTCCCTGATCAGGCTGCATTACGACGAAGGCCGCCTGCCGATGGGTTCGGACTATGCCATGACGATGGAGGTGATCCACCCGGACCGCCTGTCCAATCCATGGCAGCAGATCGATACGCATTTCCTGCGTGGTGGCGTGGAACTGAACGATAACGGCGCGCACATCGCCTACCATATCCGTCGGGCGCATCAGTTCGACTATTTCGATGCGGTCGAGAGCGTGGAATGGGAACGGGTGGCTCGGTACACCCCCTGGGGGCGTCCGGTGTTGGTCCATTCGTACGACCATGACGACGCCGACCAGCACCGTGGGCTGTCGATCTTCACGCCGATCATGAACCGGTTTCGCATGCTGTCCCGGTATGACCAGGCGGAGCTGCAGCAGGCTCTGATCCAGACCTGTTTCGCGACGTTCTTCGAAAGCCCCTATGATTCGGATGACGTAATGGGGGGTGAAGAAGGGTCGGCCTACCAGAATCTGCGTCGGGAATTTCACGACCAGAACCCCATCTCGATCAACGGGGTCCGCATTCCGTCGCTTGCACCCGGCGAGAAAGTCTCGACGGTCTCGGCCAGCCGACCTTACAGCGGATTTGCGGAGTTTCATCGTGCGTTCCTGCGTAATTTCAGCGCAGCAACGGGGCTCTCTGCCGAGCAGATCAGTATGGATTACAGCCAGACGAACTATTCCTCGTCACGCTCATCCTTTCTGGAGGCCTCGAAAACCCTGTATCGCCGCCGGATGGACTTCGGGGCGGACACGGCACGGCCGATCTATGTCGCCCACCTCGAAGAACAGTTCGATCGCAAACGGGTCCCCCTGCCCCGGAACGCACCGGACTTCCTCGATGCCCGCGCAGCTTTCTCCCGCTGCTGGTGGATCGGACCTGCCCGAGGATGGGTGGATCCTGTCGCCGAACGCAAGGGTGCCATCATGGGTCTGGATGCAGGGTTTGGCACACTGGAGCGGGAGTGTGCCGAGCAGGGTCTGGACTACGAAGAGGTCCTCGATCAGCGCGCAACCGAGCGGAAGCAGATGACCGATCGCGGCATTCCATTCCCCGAATGGGCGATGGGTGTGCCGGCCAACGATGTGCAGAAGGAGCCGGAAGCAACATGAGCAGGCTCCCCTTTCTGGCGCAGAAGATCTTCAACGTGCCCGTCGCGATCCACCCACAGAAAGCGGAGATCATCGTCGCGGCTCTCGCCGACAGGCTGGTCGTCGCGCATATCGTCAGCAGCGGTCGAGCTGTGGCAACGACCATGTCCGACGATGAAGGCGATGCGGAGCCCGGGTCGGCGGCGCGCGACGTCGGCTATGACGTGGTGGCCGGCGTGGCCGTGATACCGGTGACCGGGACGCTGGTGCAGAAGCTGGGCAGCATCCGGCCATTCTCCGGGATGACCGGCTATGACGGGATCCGGCACAACCTGCTCTGCGCCCTGGCCGACGACACGGTGCGGGGCATCATGCTCGACATCGACAGCCCCGGCGGCGAAGTGGCCGGGTGCTTCGATCTGGTCGATCTTGTGTTCTCGGTGCGCGGTCAGAAGCCCATTCGCGCGGTCCTGGACGAAAACGCGTTCAGCGCGGCTTACGCTCTGGCCTCGGCGTGCGATGGCATCACCGTGCCACGCACGGGCGGCACCGGGTCGATCGGCGTGATCTGCATGCACGCCGACCTGACCCGGGCGATGGACAAGGACGGCATCACCGTCACGCTGATCCGTTACGGCGACCTGAAGGCCGAGAGATCGCCCTATGAGGCCCTGAGCAAGGGTGCTCTGGGTCGCATGCAGGCCGATATCGACACGATGGGTGAACTGTTCGTCGATACCGTCGCCCGGAACCGCGGCTTGCGGGCCAGCGACGTACGCGGGTTTCAGGCCCGCACTTTTCTCGGGGCCGAGGGCGTCACGGCCGGCCTCGCCAATGCCGTCATGTCGCCGGCTCAGTCTTTCGCGGACTTCGTCGGCTCACTCTGACTGTCAACACACAGGAAATATCATGGCAAATCGCGGAAACGCGCGGCTTTCGTTCGCGCACCTGCTGGGCTCGACCAGTCTGTCCTCACGCCGCGCGGACGATGACGAGGATAATCGTCAGGACCCTGCCGACGCAGACGACGACAGCGATGACGACTCATCGGACGATGAAAATGCCCGTGCCCGTGGTCGTCGCGCGGCCGACGACGATAACGACGGCGATGACAATGAGGGCGATCAGGACGACGACCGGCCGTCTGGCCGTCGACGCGCTGATGATGACAGCGACGATGTCGACACGGACGAGGATGACGAAAACGCCAAGGCCGCGCGACGTCAGGAACGCGCCCGGTGCGGCGCCATCTTCGCCGACAAGGCTGCGGCAACCCGGCCCGACATGGCGGCCCATCTGGCGTTCAACACGTCGATGAGCGCGAGTGCTGCGATCCGGACACTACGCGCGGCGGCGAAGGGCGGCCCCGTCAGTGCGACCGGGAGCCTGTCGGCCCGCATGCAGGCGTTCCCCAGCGCGCGCACCGGCATGGATCGTGCCCCGCAGTCACGCGCCCAGGCGGCTTCGTCCAGCTGGGAAAAATCGGCGCAGCGCGTCGGCATCAAGCTGAAGGCCTGAGGAGGGCATCATGGTCAGTCCAGTTCTGCACGAGAATTACTATTCCGGCGCGTTCCTCGTCCGTGAGGCCAACGGCTATCTGTCCCGCGATGAGGGCGAAGTCGTGAATGCGACCGACGCGGAAGTCACGTTTCAGGGCGGTCTCGTGATCGCGGCCGCCGCGTCTCTGGCAGCAGATATCATCGTGGCCGAGGGTAACACCGGCGATGGGACGATCGGGACGGTCACCACGACGGCAGCAACGTCGCCGAGCAATTATACCCTGCTGATGACATCGGACACGGCGTTCTCGGTTACCGACGCCAAGGATAATGCGATCGGCAGCGGCGCCGTCGGAACTGCTTTCACCGGCAGTAATGGTCTGGGGTTCACGGTGACCGCGGGCACTACGGCCTTTGTCGAGGGTGATTCCTTCGTGATCACGGTCATCGATACAGCGTTCGGGCAGTACGTGCCGTTCAACGGTTCCAATACGGCTGTCGGCATCCTGTTCAATCTGATGCGCCTGCAGCCCCAGACCAGCCGCCGGGCGACCGTCATCAAACGGATGGCCGAGGTCAACGGCGCCGAGCTCCAGTGGGATGCGTCCGTCACAGGCGCGGCCAACGCGGCCACGCTACAGGCAGCGGCGCTGGCCAGCCTCGCCGCTGCGGGCATCGTCGCCCGCTGATTCCTTTCCGCGCGCGCGACGCGCTTTCTTAACCAGCGACAGCGGACAGCCGCCCTTCAGCAGAAGGGCGGCCGTTGCCGTGCGCGCTATGGGAACCGACCATGGTATCGCTTGACGTTTTCAATCAGGATCCTTTCTCCACGATGGAGCTCACGACGTATGTCGATCGGGTTCCGTTTCAGCCGACCGGCATCGGCGACCTCAATCTTTTCGATGATAACCCGGTCCGCACGACCTTCCTCATGGTCGAAGAGCGCGACCAGAAGCTGGTGATCATCCCGACGTCCGATCGTGGTGCCCCCCCTACTGAGCGCCAGACCGAAAAGCGGCGCGCGCGTTTCTTCGAAATCCCGCGCCTCGCCCATGGCGACACGGTTTACGCGACCGAGCTTCAGAACATCCGCGCGTTCGGCAGTCAGACCGACCTGATGCAGATTCAGGATGAAGTCAGTCGCCGCCTGGCGGGGCCTACGGGCCTGACGGCCAACATGGAATACACGTGGGAACTGCACCGCCTCGGTGCGGTTCAGGGCATCCTGCTCGATTCCGACGGCAGTGTCCTGTACGACTGGAGCGAGGAATTCGGTATCAAGCGTGCCGCGGAGATCGGGTTCAACCTCGACGCCGCAGATCCTGTCCTCGGCTCACTCCGCATCCAGTGCAACAAGATCGTCCGGACGATGATGCGTGCGGCACAGGGAGCCTGGCTGCCGTCGACCCGCGTGATGGCCATGTGTGGTGACGATTTCTGGGACGCCCTGATCACCCACAAGGACGTGCTGACCACGTACTTCAACTGGGAAGCCGCGCGCGAGCTGCGCAAGGGAACCGCGTTCGAAGCCATGGATTTCGGCGGCATCAGCTGGTTCAACTATCGCGGCTCGAATGACAACACGACCGTCGCCGTGCCGAGCGACAAGGTTAAATTTTTCCCGGCCGGGGCTCCGGGTGTCTTTGAGCGCGCACTGGCGCCGGCAGAGTCAGCGCAGTGGGTGAATACGTTGGGCAAGCCGATGTACATCATCCCGATCTTCGATCGCGATCGTAACTTCTGGTGGCGGATGGAAGCCTATTCCTACCCGCTGCATATCTGCACCCGGCCAGAGATCCTACAGCGCGGGCGACTGGGGGCCTAATGAGCATCGACTGGGACGGCCTGGTTCTGGACGCGTGCCAGGACACGTTCGGAGAACCAGTCGTCTGGCAGTCGAGCCAGTTGCCGTCGCCGGTTTCCATCACGGGAATCTTCAGCGACGGCTACAGGGCAGCGGACCTGATCGGCGGAGATGACGGGGTGAGCCCTGTTCACATCTCCGCCTCGGTTCCCATGCTGGGCGTCCAGCTCTCCCAATTTACGGTCGCCCCCTTGCAGGGCGACCTGATGACGGTGCGTGGCGTGACCTGGCGCGTGCGCGAGGTTCAACCCGACAGTTTCGGCGCGGCGCGTCTGGAGCTGGTCTGTGCGGATGGCGAGAATGACCCTCTACCGTGTGGAGTTGCGCAACCGCGTTGGTGATATCCTTCGTGCCGCCGACACACTGGCGGGGCCGAATGTCTTTTGCGGTCGGACCCAGCCGGTGTCGGAGGAAGCTCTTCCGGCGCTCTATCTGTGGTGCGCCGACGATCGGGGCGAAAGCGCGGGGCCGAACGCACTGAGCTTCACGCGTACGGCTTCCGTCGCGGTCAAGGGTCTGGTCGCGGCCGGTAGCGAGGAGAACGCCGTCGCCATCGTCGACGCGCTTGCCGAGCAGATCGAACTGACGGTGCTGTCCAATGTAGGCCTGATCGAGATGGTATCGGATATTCCATCGATACAGGCACAGACCGCCGTGTCGAGCAGTAATGGCACCCACCTTGCTGAGGTCCGCTATCTCTTCGACTTCCGGTATGTCGAGACGTTCAATCCGAACGGCGTACCCCTCAAGGAAATCAACGGGCGCATCGCCACGGAATCGAACGCCGATTTCGCGGACATGCGCGTCACATTCAATTCAGAGGGTAATGCACCATGCGTGTGAAACCGGCAGAAGGACGCGCGGTGCGTTTTCCCGCGTCGAAGCGGTTGCTGAAAACCGAGGGCGAGGATGTGCCCGACACCATGTTCTGGCGCCGTCGCCTGCGCGACGGGGACATTGAGGTGGTGAACACTGTCGTCGAGGCCTCGGCGACTGAGGTGACCCCGTCCCTGCCGCACGAGGGCAAGCCGGACGTGACATCGGAGGCTGCGGCATGAGCATCTCGATCAGCGGATATTCGGACACCAACCGTGTCCCCGGATTTTATTTCGCACTGGACAATTCGAAGGCGAACACGGCGTCCGCCGCGCGGCGGGTTCTCGTCGTCGGACAGATGGTCTCCGGCACCGGAACGGCGCTGAAGGCCGAAATCTCGGCCGGTGCTGCGGATGCGATCGCGAAGTATGGTGATGGATCGCAGTGCGCGATCCTTGTTCAGGAATACGTTGCGACGGACGGTCAGGGCGAGCTTTGGGTTCTGCCACTTGCCGACGATGCGGCGGCCGTGGCCGCGACGGGATCGTTCGTGATCACCGGACCGGCCTCGGCGTCCGGCACGTTGGCCCTGTATGTCGACGGGCAGTTGATCGCCGTTCCGGTCGAGACGGGCGACGCGGCCGCGACGATCGCGTCCAACGTGGTCGCGGCGGCGGCGTCTGTCGTCAATGTGCCAATGACGCTGACCAGCACCGACGCGACCGTCACCGCAACCGCGAAGAACAAGGGGCTGGCAGGAAACGACCTGCTTCTGGGCATCAACCTGCTGGGGACGGCGGGTGGGCAGTCCCTGCCCGCCGGTGTCTCGGTCGCAGTGACGCAGCCGACCGGCGGAACGCAGAACCCGACGACGCTCGCGAGCGGCCTCGATGCGCTTGGCGAGCGCGTCTATGACCTGGTCGCGCACGGCTATAGCGACGCGGCCAGCCTGTCCGCGCTCAAGGCCTGGACAGCTGACCGCTGGGACGCGATGGACCAGTTTTATGGGGTCGGTGTAACCGCCTACCGCGGCACCTATGGCCAGACGACCGCGTTCGGCCTGACGCAGAACGATCCGCATCACGTCGTCATGGGCATTTCCAGCAGCCCATCGTCGCCCGTGCGATGGGCCGCCCAGATCGCCGCACAGGCTGCGATCACGATGCGCAGCAACCCGGCAACCCCGATCACCGGGCTTGCCCTGTCGGTCATGGCGCCCGTCGAGGCGGACCGGTTTATCCTGTCAGAGCGGAATACACTGCTTCACGACGGGATCGGCACCTTCACCGTCGATGACAGCAATGTCGTGTCGATCGAGCGACTGGTCACAACGTATCAGACCAATGGCGCTGGCGTTGCCGACGACTCCTATCTCGACGTCGAGACGTTGCTCACGGCGCAGGTGTGCCTGCAGGACCTGCGGTCGTATCTGGCGACGACGTTCACGGGCTACATCCTTGTCGCCGACGGGTCGAAGATCGGTGCAGGCATGAAGGGCACTACGGCAGCCATAATCGGCCAGTCGTGCGTGTCCCGGTATCGTGTGCAGTGCACCAATCTGTGGTGTCAGAACCCGGATACGTTCGCGGCGAATATCGTGGCCGAGAATGTCGGCGGCGGGGTCGTCAAACTTCTTCTGCCGTATGATTTCGCGAACCAGCTCTGGGTCATCGCGGGCAGCGCGCAGTTCGTGAAATCCTGAGCACCGGAGCGCTAGACCATGGCGACAAGCTTTCGGGGGCCGCTGTTCGGCACAGCGACCCTTACGATCAATGGCGATACCTGGAATGTTGTCGGCGATGCCCAGTATCAGGTCTCGGGCGACACGAACGAGACCGCGAAGGGCCAGTCGGCCGTCGAGGGTTTCGGTCAGATGCCGCAGGAAGGCTGGATCGAGGCGAACCTGCGCAGCCGCCGTGACGTCGCGATGAGCAGCCTTCAGGGCGCATCGGGCCTTACGGTCGTGCTGACGCTGGCCAACGGCGTCATCGTGACGGCAACCGATGCCTGGCAGACGGAACAGGTCACCGTCAACACGCAGGAAGGCACGTTCCGCTTCCGCGCCGAGAGCGCGACCGTGACCGAGGACATCGTATCGTGAGATATGACGACCTGACCGACGACATGATGATGTCGGCCCTCGCGGAAGGTGAAGCCGCAGTGGTGGACGGCCGTCCAGGCTGCGTCGTGCTTGACGACCCGATCACCCTTAAGGACGGGACGTCCTTCTCGGAAATCGTTTTGTCCGAACCGAACGTTTATCATCGTTTGATGGCGACGAAGCTGATCGGCAAACGTCCGACGCTGGCGACCATGCGGGATTCGCAGATCGACCTGGTCGCGCGGGTTGCCGGATGGCCGGTCATTGCCGTGCAGCAGCTGCCGGCAAGCCTTCTGGATGAGGCGATCGTGTTCGTCACCGGGTTCGAACAGGATGCCCGTCGGCCGGACGACGCGGAGCCAGATCGGTCACCGTCGAAGAGCATCGTGTTCGAGCCGGCCGTTGAAGGGGCGGGTCGGACATGGGGGCGCATGGAACTGCGCGAGCCGAAGGTTTCTGAGCGGCGGAAATATGACGCCACGCTTGGGCGCGGAACGCCCGAGGGGATCATGCAGGCGGAGATCGATCTGGTCGCCGGGGTCAGCGGTTGGGCGCTGGCGGCCGTCATGCGCATGCCGGACAGCAAGTTCGTGGAAGCGAGCGAGTATCTGACCGGTTTTTTTACGACTGGCCGGGAAACTGGGAATCGCTTCCGGCAGACCTGAGCCTGTTTTTCGGCTGGTCATTGTCGGACGTCGAAGGGTTGACCGGCTCGCGCATGGTGGCCGCGGTCGAGGACGCCCGGCGCATCAACACACAGCGCGAGGAGCGCGCAAAAGCCAATGGCAGATCAAGGCGCTAAGGTTGTCATCACAGCCGAGGACCGGACGAAAACCATGCTCGGCCGTCTCCAGAAGCAGCTGAGTGCGCTGAGCAAGCCGGCGCAGTTCGTCACGCGCTCGTTCCGGGCGATGGATGATGTCGCCTTCGCGCGCCTGCGCGGGGGACTGACGCGCGTGGCGTCGGTCGGGCGGGAGGTGACCCGCTCCCTGACGGGCATCGTGCCCGTCCTGGGCACCATCACGGGCGCGGCCAGTCTTGCCGGCATTTATCGTCTCGGCACGGCCTGGGCCGAGGCCGGCACGAAGCTGCGCACGACGTCCCGGGCGATCGGGATGGATCCGCGCCGGTTGCAGGCGATGGGCAATGCGGCAAAACTCGCCGGTGGGTCCGCCGATGCGATGACGGATGCGCTGGCGACACTATCAAGTCAGCAATGGAACGCCGGCCAAGGTCTGGATCCGTCTTCACTGGCTAAATTTCAGGCTTTTGGGCTGACGATGAGAGATCTCAAGGATCTCGGGCCAGATAAGGTTTTTGAGCATATCGCGCACCGGTTACGCGAGATTCACAATCCGATGGCTCGGACAGTCGCGACATTCGAGATGTTTGGAGGTGCTGCCTCTAGCCTGCTGCCGATCTTCCAGATGACGGACCGAGAATGGAATCGGATGATTCAAACGGCCACGCGTCACTCACATGCAACTCAGGCAATGATCGATGCGGCAGACCGCCTTCGCGAAAAACAAACTGATCTTGAAGAAGCAGTGACGGATTTCGGCTATGCGCTCGCTTATAAGGTCGAACCTGTTCTGTCGCCCATCATCGATCTGATGCGGCAGTGGATCGAGGTGAACGGGACGTGGCTGTCGCAGAAAATCGGCGATTATGTGAAGCAGTTCACCGACTGGCTTCGCAATGGCGGCTGGGGAAAAGTCACGGCAGAGATCAGAAACCTGTATGGGCAGGTTGAAAACGTCGTCGATGAGCTGGGCGGATGGAAGAACGCCGGGCGGGACGCACTGATTGCGGTCACGGCGCTGTATGCGGCGCCCATTCTATCAGGGCTTGGCCTGCTGACCAGTTCACTGCTGGGCGTCGTGGGCGCCCTGACGAGGATCGGGAAACTGAAAGGCGTCGCCGCACTCGGGGTCGGTTATGGCGTGAATGCCGGACTAAACGCCGCTGATCCCGGCGACAGGATCGGGACGCTGATCGACAAGTATCTGCCCGGCGCGTCCGCTGTTGATAACGTCATGTCGTACGTGGGTATGGGGCGATCATACGCCGAGCAAAACCGCGTTCTCAAGATACAGGCCGGCCGCGCCGCGTACAGTTACTTCCGCGGAAAGGGACTCAGCGACGCAGAGGCGACCGGTCTGGTCGCGAATATCGACCAGGAAAGCGGATTTCAGTTCAACCGGTCAGGCGACAACGGGGCGGCCTATGGGATCGGCCAGTGGCACGCGGACAGGCAAAAGAGTTTCGCGCGTCTGTTCGGGCACGATATTCGCCAGTCGCGCTACTCCGAACAACTCGCGTTCATGCTGTGGGAACTCGACAACAGCGAGAGCGGAGCGGGTCGAGACCTGCGCGGCGCGTCCAGTGCGCAAGATGCCGCGAGAATAGCGTCCAGCGAGTTTTTCCGGCCAGCGGACAGCGTGAATGAACCTGAAAACCGGGCGGCGCTGGCCGGTCGCTGGGCTTCACTCCTGAACGGTGCGGGCACGTCCGCCCCCGGGGCCGCCGGGCTTGACCTCTATTCGGTCAAGGGAGCGCCCGCGGTGCAGATGCCGACATCGTCCACGCCAATGGACGCCTATGACCGGCTGAAGGCCGACCTGAAGGTGTCGATCGAGAACAAGGTGCCGAACGCAGCCGTGCGGGTGGCCGGATCCTCGGGCCCGGTCACCGTGCATCATACCAGCGGCGTGGCAACGTCTGCGAATGCGCCAACGGCTGGAACGGGGATGTGAATGTCGGGATCGATCACGAGGCTTGCGGCTGATTACCTGCAATGCTCGGTCAACGGTGTCCCGTTCGCCGTTATGGGCAGCGCGGGCAATCATGGCCGCAAGTTCGCCGAGCACGATTATCCGTGGCGGGATGGCGTCTGGATCGAGGATATGGGCAAACGCGCCCAGCGCTATTCCGTGCGGGGCTTCCTCGTGGGTGCCCTGGCGCTGACGCGACGCAACCTGCTGGTCGATATCGCCGAGACGTCGGGCACCTGTCTGTTTGTGCATCCGACACTTGGTGCCCTGACCGGATGGATGGTGGATTTCTCGTGGCGCGAGCGCGACGGGATGACCGGCATCGTCGATATCGAGTTTGCGTTCGTCGAAAAAGCGGACCTTTTGGGTTCGGTGGTCACCCAGGCCCTGACGGCGGCCGTCGAGGTTGCGACGCTTGCCTTCAATGCAGCGGCCGCGGACGATTACACGACCACCACGGCGTCTTCATACGATTACGGTTCTTCCGTCACCTCGGCAGGCGCAGGGGTCGCAACGGCGTGGGCCGCCGGCGCCGTTGCGGCTATCGGGTCACCCGCGGCGGTCGCAGGGTCCGTTGCCGTCGTGGCCGGAAATAACGGCCGCTACGCGAACGGCAACGTGTCCGGAACAGATTCGACCGCCACCGCATCGACGGTGTTGAGCGGGATGGCGGCGGCGCTGGTGTCGGCTGATGCGGTCGTGGCTGAACTGGGGGACGCCACGAACGCAGCCAGCATTGCGGCACTGGTCCTGGCGCTGACCGAACAGGTGCGTGCCGCCCTGTGTGACCCGTCGCAGCAGATCGCGGCACTGGTCACGCTTACGTCGTTCACGCCGGTCGTGATCACCTCATCAGCGCCGATCGGGGGCGCGATCGCGACGGTGCAGACCGCGACGGCCATGCTCTGCCGGCAGGCCGCGCTGCTGTCGATCGCCGTCGCGTGCTCGACCTACGAGCCGACGTCGTCGGATGATGCCGAGGCCCTGCAACAGCAGGTCGCAGCGCTGTTCGATGATGAGGCGACGATCGCGGCCGATGCGGGGAACACGGCGACGTTTCTGGCGATGCGCGGGGTGCGGGCGAAGGTGCTTGCAGATCTGTCCGCACGGGCGAGCGCGCTTCCATCGCTGATGACGGTGACGCGGAACGCCGGGCTGCCCGCGCTGCTGCTGGCTCAGCAACTCTATCAGGATGGATCGCGCGCCCCGGACCTGATCCGGCGCGCCAATCCCGTTCACCCGGCATTCATGCCGACAAGCTTTGAGGCACTTTCAACATGAGTGACACGGTCAGCGAATTCCTCAACACGGCCGGAAAGGCGCTTGGGATATCGGCGCAGCCGGCAGATCAGGTGCAGATGGTGGTGGGTGGTTATGTGATCTCGGGATGGGAACAGATCACCATCAACTGCGCGATCGACCGGACGCCGTGGTCGGCCGAGCTGGTCCTGACTGAGTACCAGCCCGATCCTGGACGCACGGCGATGATCCGCAGTGGCGCGGCTGCGTCGGTGTCGGTCGGTGGCAAGCTGATGATCACTGGCTATGTGGAGACCGTGCAGCGCAGCGTGCGCGACGGGACGCACTTCCTCGCGGTCATGATGAAATCGAAAAGCATGGATCTGGTCGATTGCAGCGCGAAGTTTTCGACCTACCAGATGAACGACACGAACGTTCTGAAGATCATGAAGAAGGTCTGCGCCTTTGCCGGGATCGACGTGATCGCGGCATCCGGTCTGGCGCGCGACAGCGTGCCGCAGTTCAATGTCATCCTGACCGAGACACCGTTCGAAATCTGCGATCGCCTAACGCGTCTGGCCGCCGTCGTGTTCTATGACCGGCCGGACGGGAACCTGACGGTCGCGCGTGTCGGCGTCAGCGGCATGGCGAGCGGCTTTGTCGAAGGGCAGAACATCGAAGCGTATCAGGATATCGAGTCGACAGTGGAGCGGCACAGCGCGATCACGGCGCTGCTCCAGACGACGTATGCGATCCGCGTCGCGCCCGATGAAAAGGATCTGCGAGCGCAGATGGCGCACATCACGATAATAGGACCGGCCGAAGATCCCGGGATCACGCGCGATCGACCATTACTGATCCCGTGCGAGGCTGCTGATGGAGGTTTGGCCATCACGAAACAGCGAATCCAGTGGGAGGTGAACCGTCGCTATGGACGTTCGCAGCGCGTCGATCTGACGACCGATAGCTGGTTCGACAGCGCAGGCGAAATGTGGGGCATCAACCGCATCGTGCCGGTGACCATACCCTCGGCCGGGCGGCAGATGGATATGCTGATCGCGTCGGTGACGTTCCGGAAGGGTCATGACGGCACCCATGCCGACCTGTCGCTGTTCCCGCCCCAGGCATTCGACGTCGAGCCTCTGGTGATGCCCAGCCAGAACCCGGTGCTCAATCAGACTCTCGGATACTCGCCAACATGAATGACATGTTTCATCGCCTGTCCCGGCGGATGATGATGATGGTGGGCGTTGGTCGACAGACGGCCGCCCCGCTGGAGGATGATGCTTACCCGCTGCTTCAGATGTGTCTGCCGGGCGACGACATGCTGGAGAACGTCCTGCTGTTGCAGGTCGCCGGTGTGGCCAGCCGTCCCCGCGTGGGCGCGGATCATGTCGTTGCGCTGTTGCAGGGAGATCGGACCCGGGCCGTTTCGATCGCGAGCAGCGACCAGAGAACGCGACCGAGGGATCTGGACGATGGCGATGTCTGCCTGGTCCACATGGTTACGGGGTCGCGTGTCTGGCTGCGCTCGAGCGGTGACATCGACCTGATTCCGTCCAGTGGAACCGTCAACGTCACCGGCGATCTGAAGGTCACCGGCACGGTGACGGCGATCGAGGTCAAGGCTGGCTCCATCGCCCTGACGACGCATGAGCACAGCGGCGTTGAGCAGGGCCAATCGAACACAGGCGCGCCCGTCGCCTGACGAGGTGACGCGTGGACATTGCGATCGACTGGAACGTGCCCGAAGGGCGCGGGGACTGGCGTATCTCAGACAGTGATATTGCGCTCGACAATCCGCTGCGCACCGCGGTGATGGTCTCGCTGTTCACTGACCGTCTGGCGCCTGTCGAGCCGACATCCGCCGATCTCGCGGTGGGCGTCGGTGGCCTTGCACCCGGCGAAGACCGGCGGGGCTGGTGGGGCGACGCCTTCAGCGACGGCGGTGTCCTGATCGGTTCGCGGCTGTGGCTACTGCGGCGCGTAATCAAGTCAGGGGAAAGCGCGATCCTGATGGAGGTCCAGGCCATCTGCAATGAGGCGCTGGCGTGGCTGGTCACGGACCAGGTTGTCGCATCGGTCGCGGTGACCGCTTCCTGGCTGAGCAAAACGGCTGTTGGCATGGTCATCGTTCTGACGATGCCCGACAGCACGCGACAGTCCTTCGATTTTTCATGGGCGTGGAAGGGGCTTTCCTGATGCCGTATTCACGGCCGACGCTCAGCGAGCTCCGCTCCTGGGCCGTGCAAGACGTTTTGAATGCCGGGATTTCCGGCGTGAGCAAGGTGCTCCGGTTCTCGGTCCTCGGGACACTCGCATGGGTCAATGCCGGGCTGGCGTGGCTGGTCTATGGCTATCTTGACTGGATCGCCATGCAGGCGGTCCCATGGACGGCGACGGACGAATATCTGGCCGCCTGGGGTGCCCTGAAAAAGGTTTACCGCAAGGCGGCGAGTGCCGCGTCCGGTTCAGTCGTGTTCGCGGTAACGGGCGCTCAGGTCATTCCGTCCGGCACCGCGGTGACGGTGGGCGGTCTGGACGGGACGACGACCGCGGACAGTGTCACGACGGGCACGTCAACGGTGGCGGCCGTGACCCTGACCGACACCGGCGCGACGGGAAATGTCGCGGATGGTTCGATTGCGACCCTGGGAAGTCCGATTTCCGGGATCCAGTCGACCGGCTCAGTCTCGACGGCCTTCACAGGTGGCGCGGACGCCGAGTCCAACTCTGCTCTGCGTTCACGAGTGATGGCCAAGTTTCAAGAAAGCGGAACGAATGGCCGGGAACAGGAATACATAGACTGGGCAACAGATGTGACGGGTGTCACACGCGCCTGGATCAATCGTAATGGTTTCGGTGCCGGCAGTGTCGTCGTTTACGTGATGCTCGATGAGGCAAATGCGGCCTATTCCGGATTTCCTCAGGGAACGAACGGCGTAGCGTCCGATGAGACGCGCTATTTTCCAGCCACCGGCGATCAATTGCGGGTGGCCAACGCCATCTGGACTGAGCAGCCCGTGGATGCGCTGGTCGTCGTGTGTTCTCCCATCGCCGAGACGGTCGCTTTCACGATCTCGGACCTGGGGGACGGCAACACCACGGCTAATCAGGCGCTCATCGAGGGTGCACTGGACGACATGTTCCTGCGCCTGTCCGCGCCGGGCGGGACGATCCATCCGAACAACTGGAATGAGGCGCTCGGCGCGCTCGGCCTTGCGTCATTCAACGTGACGGTGCCTTCGGCACCCGTGACCGGCGCAACCGTCGGCTCTTTGTTGCAGCGCGGGACCGTGACTTTCGTGAGTTAAACCATGGCATATACCGCGGACGATTATCGCCCTGCCATCCTGCGTATCATGCCCAGAGGACCTATCTGGTCGCGTGCGCCCGGGTCCCTTCTTTATGCGGTGGCATGGATCTGGTCGCAGACATGGGGGCGTCTGGACGCGCGGGCGGAAAACCTGCTGGTCGATGCTTTTCCGGCCACGTCCGTGGAGTTGCTGACGGACTGGGAAAGCACTCTTGGTTTACCAGATCCCTGCGCGGGCACAGCTCCAACGCTGGCTGCACGCCGTAATCAGGTAGTTGCGCGTCTCGCAGACTCAGGCGGGTGCTCAGCTGACTATTTCACAAATCTGGCGGCGCAGCTCGGCTACACCATCTCCATTACCCGATATTGGCCGGCCTGTGCCGACTTCGCCTGCGCGGAAGACCCGGTTTACGGGGAGGACTGGGCATTCTGTTGGGTGATTTCCGCCCCGGGCTATTCCCTGTCTTACGCGCAGGCGGATGTGTCGTCCGCGGGCGACCCTCTCATGACATGGGGAAATTCCGTTCTCCAGTGCGAACTGTCGGAGAGAAACCCAGCACACCTGATCCTGAGGTTCGGCCAGACTGGCACCAACGTCATTAACGATTTCCGTGGTGATATTCAGTAAGTTCATCAACTAAGGCGTAGTTCATGTATAGAATCGATAACGCGACGTCTGTTGCGCAGATGCCGACGCCTTCGGCCGCGGGCACGGGCGGATACTTTACCGGTGGAAATGCAGCGACCGGTCAGCCCGCCACCCGATTGGCAGCGGACTGGTTCAACCTGGTTCAGGAAACGCTGATCCATCCGATCGCCTATCTCGGCCTGGCACTGTCCAAAACTGATTTCTCCCAGCTGACGACGGCCATTCGCGCGCTCGGCCTGATCGCTCCCTACGATGCAACGTTCGCAGCGGCGATCGGTGGCTATCCTCTCGGCGCGCATGTCATCGATGCCTCGGGCATCGAGTGGGTGTCGACGGCAGCGAAGAACCTGACGACACCCGGCGGCACCGACGCTTCATGGAAAAGCCCCACGGCAGGCTATGCCCTGCTGTCCACGGTCTCACAGATCGCCAGTCGCTGGTTCACGTCGGCCAGCAATAGCGTCACAGTACCGTCCTGGGCCACCCGCATGCGCTATCAGATCGTTGGCGGCGGCGGTGCTGGAGCGACATGCATCGGGAGTTCAACGGCGGATTCCGTCTGGGCTGGTGGTGGCGGCGCTGGTGCGTTTGTCGAAGACATCATTCCGGTTGTCGCGGGCAAGACCGTGCAGGTCACCATCGGGGCCGGAGCGGCGCCCGATGAGCAAACGACGGGCGCCCAGAACAACGGCGGCAACACGACCCTGACGTACGACGGCAATATCGTCGCCATCGCCGGGGGCGGCAACGGGGCCAACTGGACGTCGGGCTCCAAGGTGAACTGCGCCGGCGGTCGCGGCGGCCAGCCCACGGTGTCGATCGGCAGTTCGCCGAACGCTGCCTATGGCAATGACGGGTCAGACGGTCAGGCCGGAACGGTTCTTCAGGGCGGCGATGGCGCGGGCGGCCCCTGGGGTGGCGCTGGCCGATGCGGTGATGCCGGCGGTTATCCCGGTCGCGCCCCAGGTGCCGGCGGCGGCGGAGCGAAAGACACGGCCATGTCCGGAACGAAGTATTACGGCGGCGCCGGTGCTGACGGCTGCGCCATTATCGAGTGGATGCCATGAGCGAGACGACATCAACGGCCTCGGCCCCGAAGCAATACGCGATGTACTACACGGCGGCGACGGGTTCGTTTGCTGTCGGATATGTCTGGAACCGGATCAAATGGGATGGCGTGTCGACGTGGGCGCCCCCGGCCGGCAGCGCGATCGTCCTTGATGAGCCCGACGCGACGACGGGCGTCTGCGCCTATCCGATCGGCAGCAGTTATACCGCCGCAGCATCCTGAGGGAGTAACGTTCAATGGCCCAGATCGCCAACTGGACGCCGGGATGGCAGTCGTACGCCGCGACGGATGATCCTGCTGACATCGTCACGTCACCGACGGTCGCTGCCGCGATCGGCACCAAGGTCGACGCGCAGGGAGGGCAGACCGAGAATCTTCTCCTGCTGGAAGCGCTTCTGGAAATCAACGGGAGTTTCCGTCGCACGCTCGAAGCCTGCTTCCTCGACTGGGTGAACGTCAGGCAGTTCGGCGCCCTTGGTGACGGCAGTACAGATGACACGGCGGCGATCAGGCTCGCGATCAGTTATGCGCAGGGACTGCTGTGCGGCGCGACGATCTACTTTCCGCCTGGACAGTACAAGGTCACCGGTGGCCTCTCGATCACCTCGCCGCATGTGTCGTTGCAGGGGCAAGGCCAGGCCAGCCAGATCGTCGGGTATGGTGCCTTCGACACCGTCACTATCGACGGGACCAATGCCGGCGGTCCTGGCGGGATGTATAACAACAACGTCTACGATCTGTACTTCGAGGAAGGCAACAAGACCGGCGGCAAGTGCCTCAACATGCTTCAGCTGGCCAGAATCCGCATCATGCGGGTTACGTTCAACAATCCCTATGACGGCATGAAAATCCGCCACTACAATGATGTCGTCGTGGAACAGGTCGTTGTCGATGGCCCTCTGCGCGGGGGAGACAATATCCGGTTTCTGATTACCAGTCTCACCACCACGACGTCCGATGTCATTACCATTCGGGATTTTGGCATGGGGGGGAGTGCCCCCACATCTGGCACGCCAACCATCCGCGCGCATGGTATTGTCATTGACGGCCTGTGTAACACGGTCTGCATTTACAAGGCGTATGCAACCTGCATCGAGGGGCATGGTTACTGGCTGCGCAACACTATTGGGGCGCCAGCTGGTCCCGGATATGTGCAGTTTGACGGCATTGAGTCTGACTTCTGCGCCGCGTCAGCGCTCCAGATTGACAGTGTCGCCACGATGGACGTCTTCAAGATGAGTCTTGAGGACACGTGGGCCGCACCGAATATCTACGTCGGTGCGGGGGCGAAGGACGTCGGGTTCCATGGCGGCAAGTCGAGCGATGCCGGTCAGGAAGGCATCGTCATTCACGGGACGCGCGTCACCGTGAACGGCACACGGTTTTTCAGTAACTCGCGCGCCGAGCGGGGAGGAACGGTCAACACGTATGACGGCGTGGCGATCGGGGCTGACGCGCAGCACGTCACGGTGACGGGCGCTTCCAGCGGTCCGGGCAACAACAGCCAGCGTTACGGGGTCAGCATCGCCAACGGTGCCCAGTGCACCGTGGTGGTGGGGAACGACCTCACCAGCAACGCCTCGGGTGGTGTGCTGAACAATGCAAGCAACAGCGACAACTTCGTTGTTACGAACAACCTTCAGTGAGAGAAGGCGGAGATTTCGAAACTATGTCAGATATGCAGATGCTATCTTTTGCGACGAAAGGTTCTGATGCAAACCTCAGGTCAGAGGTTACATCGCTGCGTCTGGAAGTCGTAAAGCAGTGGACTATCAATCACTATGAGCTTTGTGGCCACTGCATTCTTCCATGGCCCCATGAAGGGATGTGTCATTTCCCACTGCCTACAGTGATTGAAAAAAATCTCACTCCCAGTGAGGTTTACCTGCTTCTTCTTGCAGCTTCGGGTATATCCGTTGGACTTCGTCTACAATCTCCTGAAGATTAAACTTCTCGCTAAAGAAAGTTATATCAGTCGTCTCTGGGTCAAAATTCCGGAACCATTCAACAGTCTCGAAACCCTGAATAAATCCAGCTGGCGTGATATTTAGATCGCAGAGATTATGACGTCGCGACTCGCCCCACCACCGATCTATTCTCTCGTCCATATGCTCGAAATTATTTCGTGCCGAAACATTTTTGAATGGTGAGTTCTCGTCAACTCCTATGCTCTCACGCAATGATTTTCTCTGCGCGCATTTTCTACCGCCAGATCCGAATAGACATTTCGCGATATTGGCAGATGCATTGAGGAAGTTCTGAATGGAGTAAAAAACTTTAGTTACATCGCGCTCCTTTAATGCAGAATTTATCTGTTCAGAAGAAATGATAATAAATTCAGCCTGAAGTTTTAATTGTCTCTGGAAAACTCTCTTTGGATAAAGTTCCACTAATTTTCTCCGTCGCAAAGCGAATTTGTGGGAGGACTAAGATAAATTTTGCTCTCCCCGTGAGCAATCTTTTCTGCTGTCGTGACTGTTGCATAGCTGGTAACACTTGAAAATCATGTTTTTCGGACCGAGGATGTCACGAAGATTTGTACATCTCCACGCACACCCGCCAACATGCTTACGTCTAGCGAGATGGAAACCCAGTGTGGCGCATGTTTTTCACATAATTTCTGAGCGGCTTTCCCGTGGTTCCTGCGCCGCGTCAGCGCTCCAGATTGACAGTGTCGCCACGACGGACGTCTTCAAGATGAGCCTTGAAGATACGTGGGCCGCACCGAATGTCTATGTAGGTTCCGGGGCCAAGGACGTTTCATTTGTGGGCGGAAAGTCCAGTGACGCGGGCCAGGACGGCCTTGTGATTAACGGAACGCGCGTCAGCGTCCATGGCACCCGGTTTTTCAGTAACTCCCGCGATGTGCGGGGTGGAACGACAAACACCAGCGACGGGGTCGCGATCGGCAGCAGCGCCACGGACGTGCTCATTAACGGCGTGATGAGTGGTCCCGGAAATAACAGCCAGCGCGCGGGCGTCAGCATCGCCAATGGTGCGACGCAGGTGCTGGTCAACGGTAACGACCTGTCCAGCAATGTGACGGCTGGCGTGTTGAATAACGCGAGTTCGACAGCATCAGTCGTTATCGGGACGAATTTGTCCTAGAAACCCAAATATAAGTAACATCTCTTCTATTTCATAGAATGTTGGAGACTGTCAGATGTGGGCACCCAGCGCACGCATAGTGCGGACGGGCACGGCGTCTTGTGCGCGCTTGCGTGGGCTTTATATGGCCCCATTGCTTCGTTGGCCACCGACATCGATCGGGTCGGGAGCTGACTACAGCGTCGACTTTAACAACAGCCTATCCGACGGGGAATATGTCGCCGCGTGCGAGTTCGGCACAGACGGGATTGCGACCCAATCCTGGACGAGCACATTCGGGAACATCGTAACCGTATGGCTGACCTGGAGCGCAAGCGGGCCGCAAACTATTCCCGTTTGTGTTCTGACCAGTAAAGGAAACACGTTTCAGGTAGACGTGTCGATCGCGGTCAGTTCAGAGGCATCGTTACTTACCCCCGTGCCCCCCGGTTCGCCTAACGAGGCGTCTTTGGCTTCGTTTAAGGCGCTCTATGACGCCTACAGGGACTCTCTGCCTACAGCCGACCCTGGGGACGGGACATCGGACTGGAACAATGCAGGCATTATAGGGAAAAGTGTGGAGTCATCATGAATAAGCTCCAGTTCGTTCTCCCGTTCGGCGCGTTCGTGCTGATGGTCGGGACATCTCTTGCTGCATCTGGTGGTTTCGTTATCCCTGGCGGCGCTAGCTCTAACAGCATTTTGCACGCACCTGGCACCACACTTGACGGTCAAACGATCCAGAAATGGGGTCAGTCAATCGACGCCGCGAACACCGCGGCAGCGGCGGCCATGCCGACCGCGACCTACACGGACGGGGCGGGCAACATCACGGCGCCAATCGCGTCGAGCGTTGCGCGGATTAAGGGTGGCTACGACAAGAACGACGCCCTAGATGCAAAGCCCACCGCCGGGGTGATGCTGGCGGACCCGAACAACCCGCAGGGCGGTGGACCGCAGTGGACCTGGAACGCGGACTACCCCAACGAGCCGACGCTGTCCTACGCCATGCCGGGGACGAACAGCATGGCGCTCCAGAACTGGTCGCCCTCGGCGTATGTCGCCCTGACGTTCCGCCAGCCGGACTACTACAATCTCCAGGCCGGAATGATGGAGCACATGGCGATCGGTTATGGCGCGAGTCTGATGCTCGATCATCTGCGCGGCTACGGCTTTATCGAGTTCTCGCACTTCGCGAAGGAAGGCTCCAGCGCCATAAACAATACGTTTGAGGCTACGGCAGTGGGCTTGCAGCAAAGCGGTGTGCATTTCGTCAACGACACCTATCAGCACATGTATGGCCTGCTCGTGAAGGGATCGAACCAGGTCAAGTGCGTCCGCACGGGTGATGGCGACCAGCCTGATGCGAACTGCACATGGCCGACGGGGATCGAGGGTCAGACGATCATCGCGCCGCATCTGTTTGGCTGGATACAACCGGGGACCACGATCGTCAGCGGCGGTGGGACGAACACCATCACCCTGTCCACGCCACAAGCTGGCGTCGATCAGGTCGGCCCGGTCACTGAAAATTCGACGGATGGCTATTTCGGCGACTATCTGGCGTTCGGGCAGGCGGTATGGACGCAGGAGCATTTCCTTGACGTCAACAATTTCGGCGACCTGCGCTTCTACGACCATGGCGGGTCAGCGAACGGCGGCATCTATCACACGTCGATGCTTGATCTCGCGCGTGTCGAAAACCGGATCGGTATGTTCAATGACCACCCGGTCGCGTCTCTGGACATCGGTAACAACGCCGACGTCAACATGATCATCGGTAACGACCCGAATGGGTATGTTGATCGCGCTCACTGGTGCTCAGGGGCTGTCGTCTGCACGATTGCCCATCCCGGCTCCGGCGACATGGATCAGACATTCTGGCGTGTGTTTGGCGCTGGCGTGAACACCCTCGACTGGCAGTGGCTCACAAATCCGAGCCGGATCGCGCTGATCGAGAAGAACAGCAATCGCATCATCATGATGTTCCCGATGGACGGGTCGTCGCCGGATTTCTTCCAAGCCATCAATATCACCGGGGGCGAGTCCGACGTTTCGAACGGGGCATTCACAGATCCTGATCCGGGCGTAAGCCGGGATTTCAAGTTCGGGAATAAGGGTATCGCGGTGCGCGGCGGCACGAAAACCGACGTGCTGACCGTCACGCAATATGCGGCTCTGCCGGAACTGACAGAGGCCGAGATTATTGCTCTGGTCAGCCCGCAGGACGGCTGGCTCGCGAACGACGCAGACGCGCATACGATGGCCGTCTACGAAAACGGCGCATGGCACAAGATCGCGGTCGGGGACGTGATCCAGTGAGCCCGGCGGGACCGTGACGGCGGCCTCGGCCCTGACCGCGACCCGCAACGCGTGTCCGTGCCTCACGTCCGCCGGCGTTCTGAACCGCAGCAACACAGCCTGCGACAGACAGACCTTTCTTTCTGCCCTGCCCATGCCGCCCTCTGAGGCGGTTTTTTATTGGAGGCCGCCATGCGCGACCTGATCGGACGCGTCACATGATCCGGCGCGCCAAGGAATATCTGCGTCGGATCATCCGGCGCGAGCACTGGTGGGCCGAGGCATGGTCGGGACTGATGCTGGCGAGTTTCGGGGCCGTGTCCCTACTCGCCCGTCCCGAGCATCTCCACGCGCTGCCGTCTACGCGCTCATTCATGCTGCTCATGCCCAACGGGATCTGGCAGCTTCTGATGGCGGCCACCGGGCTGATGCAGATGGCAACTCTTCTGGCCGACAGTCGATGGCGGCGGGGAATTGCGGCCTTTCTCGCGGCCTTCTTCTACGCGTGGATCACCGAGAACCAGGTCCTGTTTTCCTATGGCCTTCATCCGGTGATTCTGCTGTCCGCTGGCTGGATCGGGGTCAATATGTTCGCCGTCAGCCGCGCCATCGGGGGGCTCCGATGACATGCGCCTCGATCAGATCTGGGCGTCCGTCGCGCCGTTCCTGACGCAGCATTACCCGTGGGTCGTCCCGATCATCGCGGTTCTCTTTCCTATCGCCGCCGTTCTGCGCGGCATTTCCCAACTGTTCGGCACCTATCAGGCCGGCCAGCGCGTCGAGCATGCGCGTGATGAGGATCGCTACCGCGCGATCGTCGAACAGCGTGATGCGGCAATGCGTGATCTGGCTGGAGAACGGTCGGCGCATGAGCGGACACGCCAGCAGGCCGACCGTGCCGAAGACGAACTGCGGCGCATTCAGCAAGCCGAGAGGCACCATGATCAACCTGATTTCCGAGGCTAAGCACACGCTGGTCATCCCGACGCTCGCGCTACTGCCGGCCGCGATGAACACGCCGAGCGCGGTGAACGGCCTGACCGGGATTGGCGCGCGCGAGAGCGCCTATCTCTACCGGCATCAGATCTCCGGCGGTCCGGCGCTGGGCTACTGGCAGATGGAACCGGCCACGCACGATGACTGCTGGCGGAATTTCATCCGTTACCGCCTCGACCTGCAAACGGCGCTGCTGAAGATCCTCGGCGGCAACAGGCCGAGTGCTGACCAGATGGTGGCGAACGACCGCTACGCCTGCGCGATGGCGCGGGTGAAGGTGTTTCGTGCGCCCGCCCCCCTGCCCGCTGCGGACGATGCCGTCGGTTGGGCGCGGTACTGGAAGCGCCATTACAACAGCCAGATGGGCGCGGGCTCTGTCGATGACGCCACCATCGCGCTCTTTCAGAAGGCGATCGCTGCATGAACAATCTTGCGAAAGTGTCCATCACGACCGGCGGTCTGATGGCGGTGCTGAGCTACGTACCGTCGCAATACGCGATCTACCCGGCCGGTCTCATCATCCTGTGCGTGGTCCTGCGCGCGGTGATCCAGCCACCGGCGGCCGATAGTCGCTGGGCCGGGGTCTACCAGATCATGTCGGCGCTGGCCGGCTGCATCGGCTGGGCGCTTCCGCGTCTGCGCCCGGGCATCAGCGCGATCGACGTGCCGCGCGGGCACACCGGTGCGGGCAAGGCTGCACTGGCGTCGGCTGGCGTGCCGGTCGTCGGCGGCAAGCCGGACACGTGACTGATCGGCCCCCGCTCCGTCGTTCCCATTCCCACACACGCCGCCCCTGACCGGGCGGCTTTTTTATTGGAGGGCCATATGGCCGACCTGACATCCATCACGGCGCTGAACACGCTGATCAGCACCATTGCCGGCAAGCACGAGAGCGACGCCGTCAAGGCGGACCTGGCGTTGGCCGGCACTGCCGTATCCCTGCTGGTCCAGACCCTGGCCCCGCGCCTCGACCCGACGCTTGACCTGACGGCCGTCGACGCGGGTCTGGCCAAGGCGTTCAGCGGCATCACCGACACCATCACCGCGATCGAGACCCCGGTTGCGACCACCAGCACGGAGACCACGACCAATGCGTAATCCCTCACGACGCTGCTTTCTCCGCGCCCTTGCCGCCGGTTCCGCAATCGGCGTTCTCGGTGCCTGCACCGTCTCCACGTCGGGCAACGTGACGACCATCACCGTCAACGTCGCGAAGGTGAAGGCGTACGGGACCGCCGGCCTCAACGCGGTGTCGACCATCCTGTCGGTGGCGGCCATCGCCAGCGCCATCGGTGCGCCGGCCGTCGCGGGGATCGAGGCAGCGTCGGTTGCCCTGTCGGCGTCGCTGGCGGCGTTCTCGACGGCTGCCGGATCGAGCGTCACCGTCACGTATGACAACACGTCGTTCAAGACGGCAATCGACAGCGTTCTTGCCGACCTGAAGGCGGTGGCGTCTGACCTGGCGGCGGCCATCAGCGGCGCGAACACGAAGGTGGGATCGTCGGCCCTGTCGACCGCCACAACGGCGCTCGACGCGCTCCAGACGGTCGTGTCGGTGTTCGAGGGCCTGCTTGGCGTCGTGTCGGCCCGGCGCGTTGGCGCGACCATGACCGAGGCGCAGGCGCTGGCCATCCTGCACGTGGCCGTATGACAGCGATCGTTCGGCTCTACCGGCCATCGGACTTTGCCGGCCGCCTGATCTGCTGGCGGCTGGAGTCCGACTACAGCCATGCCACGATTGAACTGGACGGCCTGATCTACAGCGCGACGTTCCCGCACATCGTGGCCGTGGCCGAGAACGACCCGTCGTTCGGCATGCCGCCGCGCCAGGGTCTCGCGCTGGAGGTTCGCCTTTCCGATGACGAAGCCGCGCGTGCCCTCGCCTACTGCCGGTCGATGGTCGGGTCGGACTACGACGTGCTCGCCATGCTCGGCTGGGCCTTTCGGATCGAGCGCATGCAGCGGCCCGGGCACGTCTACTGCTTCGAATACGTCGCGGATGCTCTGGCGGCTGCTGGCGTTTTTCAGCAGAGCAAGCGCCTCATCACTGGCGAGCAGCTTCTCAATGATCTCTACCGCGCAGGCCGCATTGCCGAGCCGCCGGCGGGAACGGCCCGCATCGCATGGGCACAGAGACGCCCGGTGACGGTGCGCGCCCCGAAGGTGACAACATGACACTCCCCAGACTCGGCGCACTCCCCGCGCAGGTACGCCCCGGTCAGCCACGTCTTGCGCCATCCCTGCGCATGATGGCCCGGCAGGCCCCGCCCCGGCTGCTGCGCGACCACATCGACCCTGGCCCGCTCATGCTGGGCAACGACACGCTCGGCGACTGCACATCGGCCGGGCTCGGCAACCATATCCGCGCAACGGCGGCGCTGGCCGGGTTTCAGGTCGACGTGCGCACCGCAGACGCGATCCAGTTCTACGAGCGGTCGACCGGCTACACTCCGGCCGATCCGGCGACCGATCAGGGCGGCGTCGAGTGCGACGTGCTGACCTATGCCAGCCGGAACGGGTACGCGCTGGAGAACGACACCCTGTTCCCGATCTGGGGCACGGCCGAGCCCGACGACTTCAACGGCATGCGCAACATCATGACGGCGATGGGCTCTGCGTATCTGGGCGTGCGACTGGCGTTGGCGGACCAGCATGACGGAATTCTCGACACCACGACGCCGGGCGACCAGACGCCTGGGTCATGGGGCGACCACTGTCTGATCACATGGGCCTACACCGGAACCGGCGACGCGGATCTGGCATCACTACTGACGTGGGGCACGGTCCGGAAGGCAACGTGGCGCTGGGTCCGGTCGCGGATCATGGAGTGCCACGGCGTTGCGTGGCGGCAGTTGGTCCCGGCGTCGGGGATGACGCTTATGGGTGGGGACTGGCGCGCGCTGGTTGAGGCGAATAGGGAGTATCTGGCGGGGTGAAAATCTAGGGAGATATCCAGCGCCGGACGCCGACCCGACCTCATAGGTGTCTATTGCGTCCGGTATCGCCTACATCTCGGTCGTAAGGAGAGCACCTCTAATTTTCGGAAAGCGGACTGTCTGCAAGAAATTTCTATTCCTCCTGTAGACTCTTGGGTCGCACTCCGTTGTGCCGAGGAATAAGCCTGCTACAACTGTAAAATGAGACGAAAGGTTGGTCCTTAGATGCAGTTTGCCAAGCCGGCGCTATCAGCGCTCAAAACGGAAAGCGACGTCGAACAGAAGTTTGTTTTCCCGTTGCTTGTATCGGATCTGCCGAGCGGCTTAGGTTACCAGCCTTCCGACATTCATACGAAAGCGAATGTGAAGGGGCTCGCTATCGATAAGGGCGAACGCCGCAAAGTCTACTACCCAGACTACATTGTCACAGTAAGTGGTCTCCCTATTCTGATCATAGAGGCGAAACTACCGGGGAGTGATCTTTCGGAGGCATTTCGGGAGGCAAGGCTGTATGCGGCGGAGTTGAACTCTTCCTATCCTACAAAGCTGAACCCTTGTTCACTCATCATTGCTGTGGATGGCAGGCGCCTCACGGCAGGGCATGCAGATCAAGCAAAGCCTACCCTTGAGATGGGTTACGATGACATAGAGCCGACGAGCGAGTTAATGGGTCAGCTTTTGCAGGGCTATAGCGAGAATGCTGTCAAGAAGATATACCACGCCATCGTTCCCCGATTTCGGCCACAACGTCTGTGGAAGCCAAGAAAACTGGTCGGTGGATCAGCCATTCAGCGGGAAGAAGTTCCGATAAATAACTTTGGTGCGACGATATCTGCTGATTTCTCGCATATATTCAATCCGATAAACCACGAGGACCGTGTTGCTATAGCGAAGCACGGATATATTCCTTCAAAACGGCGGGAGCGATACATTGAGCCGATCGATAGGATCATTCGCGCCGCTACCCCGCCGTCGGTGTCTCAGTCCAAGACGCTGGAGAATACTGGAAAACCCTCGGAAATCGTCAGGACTTTCCGGTCAGGCAGGAAACTGGAGCAACAGATCCTCCTGCTGATAGGCAGCGCGGGGGCCGGCAAGACTACTTTCGTAGATTATCTGCAGGAGGTTGCGCTTCCCGCAGACGTGAAAGCGAAGACGGTCTGGATCCGCATAAACATGAATCCAGCACCGATCTCTCGAACGGAAATATACGATTGGCTGCGGCGCGAAATCATCGAAGGGTTGAAGATAGCCCATCCAAAAATTGATTTTGATGACATTAGTGTTTTGAAATCGGTGCACGCTCCTAGCGTCAATGCCTTCAGAAAGGGCGTTGGCCGCCTCTTGGAGAAGGACAATACGGCCTGGAATGCGAAGCTCGCCGATATTCTGTCTTCCTTGTCGAATGACCTTCACAAGTCGGCGTTGGCATTAGCTCGATATTTGACCACGGAATCTGGCAAGCTGTTTGTCATCGTGCTCGACAATTGCGACAAGAGGCTAAGAGACGAGCAACTCCTGATGTTTGAGACGGCGCAATGGTTACAGCGCGAATTTACAGGGCTTGTCGTGCTGCCTCTCCGCGAGGAGACTTATGACAACCATAGAAATGAGCCCCCCCTCGACACGGCGCTGAAAGACATGGTGTTCCGAATCGAACCGCCGCTGTTCCAGGCCATTCTTCAAAGCCGCATCCAGATGGCGCTGAATTCAATTGCTGCCGAAGGTAATCGTATCCTTCGCTATGCTTTGCCTAACGGAATGCATGTAGACTATCCGGCATCCGAGCAGGCTTACTATCTATCATCAATCATGAGGTCGATTTTCGAACATGGCCTCCACGTCCGTCGACTAATCGTCGGCCTTTCGGGTCGAAACATGCGGAGAGCTCTTGAGATATTCCTTGAATTCTGCACTAGCGGCCATATCGGTGAAGAGGAATTTTTTAAAATAAGGCAGTCAAAGGGGCAGTATGTACTTCCACTTCGTTTAGTAACAACAGTTCTTCTCAGGTTAAATCAGCGCTACTATAACAGCACTCACGGATATTTAAAAAATATTCTTAGCATTGATGAGCATGATTCTCGCACAAATTACTTTACTCGCCTAATGATTATTCGCTTTCTTCTCAAAAGGATGGATCAGTTCGGCCCAAAACGCCTCAAAGGCTATGAGCAGATCGGATCGATTAGAGAAAAGCTTTCTGGCTTCGGAGTTGAAGACAGCGTGTTCGACCGCGAACTCGAAGCTCTCGTTCGTGGCCTCTGCGTGGTGACAGAAGATTTCCGAGTTGAAAATTTGTCAGACGAAGACCTTGTCGCGCTAGCTCCGGCCGGTCTGGTGCACAACCAGATGATGGGGGATGTAAATTATCTGGCTGCCATCGCGGAGGACAGTTGGTATTTCAGCAAGGAGATTGCCGAAAAGATCGCATTAAGGATTCGCGATGAGGACACGCACTATTCCAAGTTGACTACATTGCACAACGCGAGGGATTTTTTGGAGGTCATCACTGCTTCGAAAGATAGGGAGAGAGCCGCTGTATCTGCGTATCGTTCACCCGAGCTTTTCGATGAGATGACCGACCTAACAAAGAGTTGGAACAGCATCGAAAGCTTTGAGCGGGCGACGGTGCCTCCCGTATGGCAAGGCATCTACAAGCAGTTTCCGGTTGGTAGCACGCATTCGGCAACTGCGAAGGCCGTGAAGGCCTTCGGCGTATTCGTTCAGATGGAGCCAGGTCTTGATGCGCTCATGCCCGCCAGCAAATTACCTTCCGATTACCAGCATGATCCGGCCTTCAACGAAGGGAACGCTGTGACTGTAAAAGTAATTAGCGTTGATCCTTACCTACAAAGGATGGCGGTCATTCCTATTTCTTGAAGAAAATATTTTCCTAGATGCGGGATCGACAGTATGAATGGCCGCTTTTTTATTAACACCATATTAAAGCCGACATTCCGCTTCCCCCCATGATCAGCTTGTCCGCTCACTGATACAGAAGCGGACAGGCCGCTTTCGCCTCATCTCGGATATAGGAAGACCAGTCAGGCTATCTCCGACAGCGGACCTTTGCCGGTTTTTCTTGACGTAGGGGATAGGAGCAGCCAGCGGTGAAGGCATGGATACCATCAGCCTCCTCGCCCTGCTTCTGACTCTCTCGGCAGGGTTCAGCATTCTCAATCACCACACGTTTCGCCTTCCTGTGACGATCGGTGTGCTGGTCCTCTCATTACTGGCTTCCCTGCTGGTTATGATCCTGAATCCGTTGATACCGGCCTATGACCTTCAGGCTCTCCCACGATCTGTTCTCGGAGCGATCAATCTTCCCACGGCCCTTCTGAATGGCGCGCTTTCCCTACTTCTGTTTGCCGGGGCCACGCAGGTGGATGTCGGACATCTGCGCGCAAAGCTTGCCTCCGTGACTGCTCTTTCTGTTCTGGGAACCGTTCTGGCTGTTGCCTTTCTGGCGATCGCGGCATGGTACGTATTCCCTCTGTTGGGTCGGGCCATTCCTTTCACGTGGTGCATCGTCCTTGGGGCTATCCTCGCGCCAACTGATCCTGTTTCGGTTGTCGGCATGCTGAAACGTCTAGGACTGCCAGCCCCCCTTCAGGCCGTTTTTGCAGGTGAGAGTCTGTTTAATGACGGCGTGGGCGTGGTGATTTTCGGCGTCACGATAGGACTGGCGACCGGGGACAGTCAGGGAGTTACCGCCTCCGAGATTGCTCTGAGTTTTTGTCGCGAGGCGATCGGTGGCGGTCTACTGGGCGCACTGACCGGATGGATCGCACTCCGTGTGCTTAAGGGACAACGGGATCCGCATATCGATCTGCTGACGTCGCTGGCTCTTGCGACCGGAACCTTCAGCATTGCCAACCTGCTTGGCATGTCGGGTGCGATCGCCGTCGTGGTGGCGGGGCTATGTTTCGGAACAAGCTATAGCCATTCCGTTTTCGATGAGGCATCCCGAAAGGAACTCGACGTCGCATGGACACTCATTGACGAGGTGCTGAACGTCCTGCTGTTCATGCTGATTGGCTTTGAAATCCTCGAGGTCACGCCACATCTGTTTACGGTGCTGGCGACCCTTGCCGTGATCCCGCTGTCAGTTGCCGTGCGAGCATTGAGCGTGCTGTTTTCAACGCTTCCGGTTCACCTCAGGCAATGGGAGCGGGGCCGTGTTCTTGGTATCCTGACCTGGGGAGGTCTGCGTGGCGGTATCTCGGTTTCGCTGGCGCTAGGATTGCCGCCCGGAGACTTGCGCGAACTGCTGCTTCCTGTCTGTTACGGCGTGGTGGTGTTTACGATCATTGTGCAGGGGCTAACTATGGAGCGGGTTGCCCGCAAACTCTATCCGCCCTCTACGCTTGGACCGCAATAATACGGCTCTGATTATTTGAATTATAGCTCCGCAAGGAGGAAAGTAATAGCAGCTTTGTCATGTTTTTCAACAGATAGCCGACATTCTGTTTACCCCCCCATGAGGAGACGGGCCGCAGTGCCCATCCCAGACACCACAGCGCAACGTCATGCTTCCTAGCAGCGGACGTAGCTTATGGCGTATGAGGAAATAAGTCTCAGTCCTCTTTGAACAGTTCAATTCGAAAAGGGTCCTGACCCTAAGACGACTTAACAGCAGTATTCCTTCGATCAAACTGAACCCAAGAAAAAACCTAGAATACAGCCATACGGAACGTGCTATAAGTTCATGTGAAAATCGGTAGTTACATCCTCAAAGCCTCCTCGGCTCTCAGCTTCTGTGCTTCGATGAAGGCTGATGCGCTATGAGCCATTTTGAGGGCTTGTAGAACATAATGGTCTTGCAACATTTGTGCTGAAACCCATGGACCTCGGTCATCTTGCCCATAATGGCCAGTGTTTTGCACTTTTGAGAGCAATCGTGCGACGTTGCCTCGGGAAACACCATAATGTTTGGCCATTGCACTAGCGCTGCCAAGATCAACATAAACTCGACTCGCGTCCAATGGCGTTTCTTTCTGCGCTCGTGTCATTTCATTGAGAATAGAGATTCCAATAGTTGTGTTGACCAGGGGCGCAATCGACGGAGGGGGCACATAATAGACCGGGTCATTAAGCATGTGACGCGCAAAAATCGGGTGCATGTGGGTTAAAATTCGCGGATCTTTACTGGCGATGTCAGCACGCCCGGCACCGTCGATCAGATCCAGTCCCTGCAGGTTGATCTGAAGATAGAGATAAAACATTTTTTCAGAAAATTCTGTCATGGCATAGGCTCGCATACGCTTGTCCGCTTTGGGCAGCAAGGTGATATAGCCTCGTCCATGAATTTCTTTCAGATAACTCGTGATCGTATTGGGGCTGGCGATCCCCGTATGTTCGACCTCGCGAAAAAGATTGGTCGCCGTGAGCGGTGGAAGATCCGGATTGATCCTGTGTGAAAAGTTCAATGCAAGTGCGCCGTGGGTCATGACCCAGCGGCGTAAATCAGCGACATAACGGACTTCTCGTGGCATTTGCCTGTGGATCGCTAGAAGTTGCTGGTTGCAGAAATTCAGGCACTGAAGGAAGCCCGGTAACGCCATCAGATCATCGACTGTGTAGGTTGGCACGGTGTTGTGATCAGAGAGTGCGAAGTCAGCGTATGTCATACAGAGTCCCAACAAAATAATCAGGCGTCATCTTTAGAGGTCTGTCGGATGAAGGAAATCCCTTTGTCGCATTTTTGGTGATATGCATATTTTGGCTTGTTTTCTATGAGGTAGCGGCCGAAAATGAGGTGTTTATATTAAAAATATTCCATGCACAGGAATGTATTTAAATATATAATTTTTTAATAAATATGAAAATAAAAATTATCAAAGGCGCGTATTTTCATGACTTCCGTGGTGTTCGATAATAATCAGCAGACCATAACGTTGACGCAGGCGATTGTCTTCAGCGGTAGCTTTGTATCTGCCGAAAGCTCCTCGGATATGCCGATATCAATGATCCGAACCTTTGCTTTTGACAATGTTTTAACGTCAGTTACCTTAAAGAGTCAGGGGCAGCTTCTTTCCGTTTCGGGCAACGAGCAGCTCTATGCCTCTCTTGGCTCGATGTATGGTGGAGACGGCTATAAAAGTTTCAATCTTCCGGATCTGACAGGAAAAGTAGAAGTAGGAAGCCAAAGCAGCGCGTATTTGGGACAGGTGACTGGTGAAAGCCAGACCACGCTGACCGAAGACCAGTTGCCGCCAGCATTGGGTGGCGTCAGTCAGTCAGTGGATAACGCTCAACCTTCTTTGAACGTTAATTATCTCATTCGCGTGACGAGTGATTCGTCGTCGCCGGGATTTGTGGGAGAGGTTGACGCTTTTGCAGGGTCAACATTCTCGATCTCTAGTGGTCAGTTTCTTGTAGCGGCCGGGCAATTACTGCCTATCGCCGAATATCCCCAGTTATATGCGGTCATTGGCACCACTTATGGCGGAGATGGACGGACAACATTTGCGCTACCTAATCTGACTGGGCGCAGCATTATCGGGACATCCAGCACGTTAAAACTGGGGTCTGTCGTAGGAAAGCAGGCAGTCTCACTGAGTGATGCGAATGTCCCCGTGTCTGATGGAGGCAGCGGTACGTCTTTTGACAATCGTGCTCCCGGGCTCGCACTAAATTACATTATCTGTGTTAGCGGCGCTTTTCCTAATTCAGGTAGCGATAGTGGTCCCGTCATGGGCGAAATTCGTGCTTACGCGGGATCAGCAGCCTCCATTCCTCAGGGGTGGGTATTGGCGAATGGTACACTGCTACCCATTGCTCAAAACCAGGCGCTTTTTGCCCTTTTGGGCACAACTTACGGCGGTAATGGTCTTACGAATTTTGCCCTTCCAAATCTTTCAGATACAGTTGTCGCCGGAAGTGGCGGGTCTCAGAGTTTTGGGAAGACTTACGGAAGCAACACTGCCATTCTGAGTGTATCTGATGTCGCCTGCTTTTGTCGGGGAAGTCGTATACGTACGACCAGAGGCGATATTCCCGTAGAAGAGATCCAGATCGGCGATTACATTGTTGCCTTTGATGACGACGTGACAAACGGCACCATCAGGCAGGTGACATGGGTAGGACAATCGCGTGCTATCGTTCGTGCAGGTCTGCCGGATGATGAAGCTGGCTATCCGGTGCGTCTGTTGAAAGGGGCGATTGCACACAACGTTCCCTACAAGAATATGATGATTACATCAGAACATTGTCTGTTTCTTGATGGTCGTTTCGTCCCGGTCCGAATGCTTGTCAACGGGCGTTCGATTTTTTTCGATAAAAGCATAGCATCTTACGATTATTATCATGTGGAGACAGAGGATCACTCTGTCATTATGGCCGATGGCGTATTAACCGAAAGCTACCTCGATACCGGTAACAGGCTCGCCTTCGACCAGAGCGGTCCGGTTGTCTCAATTGGGCGTAGCCGTAATTTAACTTGGGATGATGCGGCGGCCCCGCTCGATGTTTCGCGTCATTTTGTTGAACCTCTGTTTCGGAGCTTTCAGTCCCTGGCTGATCGCGTCGAACATGCGGGTCGGTCGCAAGCTCCGATTCTGACATACGAAGATGGGTTACGTCTTGTCACCGAAGCCGGGCATATGCTTCATCCTATCCGCAGGGCGGAAGATCGGGTCATGTTCAAGATCCCTCCTGGCGTGAGGTCTGTTCGTATTCTGTCCAATGCCAGCCGTCCCTACGATGTGATCGGTCCTTTTGTGGATGATCGTCGTATACTTGGTGTGTTGGTCGGTAATATCAAGATTTTTGAATCTGAGACCACGACGACGTTGATCTCCCATTTGCATGACACTGATCTACCTGGGTGGAACAATGTCGAAAATGGTGCGATGCGCTGGACAAATGGAAGTGCACTGCTACCGCTTTGTTCTCGGTCAGTTAGCAGCACAGCTATCATGGCGCTTCAGATTCACAGCGCAGGCCCATATCTGGCTTCGGATAGTTGGTCCGGCACGGTGGCACTGCAAGTGAATCCCGATAGGTGGGATCGAAGAACGGTTGTTTGATGTGCCCGACTTGTGATTTTAAGCTTTCAGCGTGCTGATTGATAGTTCCTCATCTGCGTTTTGGGCGGATTAGAGACCATTATCTGCTGGAGTGCTACGCGGCGGCGCTCAGCCTCTCCAAGAAGAGGAAGCGGCGCATGTTGTATACGATATTGGTAAGGCCGATCCTTATGGTGATTCATGGACCGTTCTCGATCAGCGGAGACGTCCGTTTCCAAACGCCTCTCTCCGATTAGCGGACATTCTGCGCCCCTCCCCCCGAAGCCGACTACCAGGCGCGAGCCGACAAAATATCGCTAAATCGGGTCGTGTATCGCTTTGAGAGCATGCCCTGCCGCGGTGTCCATGTCTGACGGACACCCCCACCAGCGAGCCGCACCGTGTTGAGCCCGTGCCGGGCGTTGATCGCATCGAGCGCCGCCATCAGCTCATCTGATTGAGCCGCAGGCTGGCTCGCGAGCAGTGTCCCCTGCTCCCCGGCTGGCGACAGGTCGGACAAAATCACCCCACCCTTGAAATAACGCAGGCCATCCCGCCAGACATGGTCGAGCAGCCGGGCCGCGGTCCGGACCAGAACGCGCGTATCGGCCGTGGCCTCAATCGTTACGGCGCGCTGATTCGCATACCAGGTATCACCGTTGTGGGGGTTAGTCTGCACGAACACCGAGACATGCGCCGCCTCCAGCCCTTCACGGCGCAACTTCTCGGCGGCCCGAATCGCATGGGTCGGGGTGGAGTACAAGGGAGAAGTGGCTCAACCCAGCTTCTTTGCCAGATCCGTTGGGTCGGGGCGATAGTAGTCCCGGAGGATGTTCAGCGAACGGTGCCCAGTGACCGCCGATAGCTCCAGCACGTTCGAGAGCTTCTTGCTGAATTGCGTTGCTGCTTCCCGGCGCGAATCATGGAAGTGCAGATCAGGGAGGCCGGCCTTGTCGCGGGCCCGACGAAAGAACTGGTCGAGCGTCCCGGACTCAACCCGCACGATACGCCGCGAGCCCTCACCTCTCGTGAGAAGCCGGAATAACGCAACCGCCTCGCTGGACAGAGGCACGTCGCGCTCATCGCCGTTCTTGGTAATCGACAGGTGGGCAACGCGACGTTCGAGGTCCACATCCTGCCATCGCAGAGACAACACCTCTCCTTTTCGCATGGCCGTCTCCAGCGCCACGAAAAAGGCAAATGCTGTCCATTGCATCCGGGTGCCAGGTTCGCTGGCCATGTCCCACCCGAGTGCGGCCGCGATTGCGCGCCTCTCATCCATTGAGACGCGCCGCTTTCGAGCGCGCGGGTTCCGGGGTCTCTGGATCAGATGGACCGGGTTCGCCGCTATCGGCGCGCGCCATTCCTTGATGGCGTGAGTGATGACCGCCGATATCAGGTTGAGGTCTCTGTTTACGGTCGAGGCGGCGACCACCTTCAATCGCTGATCGCGCCAGCCCGCCAGCGCCTCTGGTCCAAACTCATGAACCGGCAGGCAGAATGTCGGCTCGCGGCACAGAGTACCAATGCGCAGATGCTCCCACCGCGCCCCGCGCTTGGAAACAGACACCTCGCGCGAATATCGCTGGAGCAGGTCGGCTATCGTCTGGCCGACGCGTACCGGAACGACGGTTGCCACCTTCTGGCCGGCTATGATGGCCGCCTCAGCTTGGAGCGCCCATTCTTCCGCCTCTTGGCGCGTGTCAAACGTCGCGTTGACGCGCTGCCCCTTGCGCACGATCATGGCTCTCCACGACCGGCCTCGCTTCACTATCGATGCCATACTTTCCCCCTGCGCGGGACCGTATGGCGTGGTGTAAATTTGGTGTAGAGCGCCCCGAAAACAACGGAAATCCTGTCCTAATAAGTCATGTTAAGTCATTGAAAGGATGGGGAACTGAGGCACACTGTGGGTGTCGCATTGCCGAGTGTCGGCACCATTTTCAATGGGTTAGCAGGCGGACATTTCCCGTTTTCCCGGTGTTTCCCTGACCGTTTACGGCTTGTTTCCGTCCTTGGACCGCTTATCGGCCGCGCGACGAAATTGCTCCGTAGTGCGGCGCGCATAGCGTCGGGCCATTGTCACGGTGTCATGTCCGCTATGGGTAGACAGCTCAATAATGTCCGCTCCACCGTCCGCCAGTTCAGTGACCGCCGGTGCCCTCAAGTCTCTGAATTGTAGCGACGTCGGTATCCCGGCCTTATTGGCGATCTCCCGCCATCGGTGCCCAAACGTGTGTGTGTTGTAAGGTTTCGCCGTGCCCTCGTGCGTGACGACATGCGTGCTCGATCGAGCGACGCCCCCCAAGGGCCGCGCTGAGATTGGGATAAGCTGCGACGTCGATCGGTGGAACGCGGCCAGTTTTTTGCGTCTCCACGATCCCTGCATCGAGTGCTGTCCACGTCAGGCCTAAGACGTCCCCCTGCCTGTGCCCGAGCCAGTAGGCAAGCAGCGTGGCCAACCCCAATGAAGGGCGCCCCGCCTCAGCGCTTCATTGATCTGCCCTTCGCCGAAGCCAAGCTGACGCATGAGCGCCGTCGCGAGCGGGGCCGACAAATGATTGGCGTGGATCGACGGGACGCCACCTGAGTGAGTATGCGCGTGTCGTCCGTCGTTCTATGCTGGAGGCGCACTGACTGGCATACCACGCGTCACCATTATGAGGGTTGGTCTGCACGAACACTGAGACATGGGCTGCTCCCACCCCCTCGATGCGCAACTTCTCCGCGGCGCGGCTTGCATATGTGCTGATCGCATCGGCCATTTCAGCGCGGCTCTCTATCATCCGGCCGAACGTCCGCATGGTCGCAATGCTCTGGCGATCGGCGGCGGCTTCCGCCAGAGGTAGGCAGGAAGCGCCCTGCAACTCGGCTGCGATGCGCGTTCCCAAGATCGACAGCGTTGACCGCACGCGACACGCAAGGCAACAGGCAAATGGCGGGGTTAAGCTCCGCGAAGCATGTGTAGTGCGCAGCGGCTCCAGCATACGGCGATTTTTGATAATCGGACGAATTACCCCGTTGTTTCGACAAAAAAATCGGCAATCACGCACGTCGCGAGTGCGAGGGAAAGCGCGCCGGCATCCGGGTATCCCTTACTGCGTTCCTTGTGTGTCTTCGCGCGTCCCAATCGGGGAACCAGGTCACGCGTCCCCTCTGCCGCTGCCTGCGCCGCCTCGGACGCGGCACGCCAGGCCTCAGCACCCCGCTCCCCACCTCCGAGCGTCGTCTTGAGCGTTTCGACAAACGGCCAGAGTGCGTCGACAAGTGTCTTATCGCCCGGCTTTGCCTTACCCAGCTCCACAATCCGTTTCAGCGCGCGATCGCTGCCGTCCGCCAACTGCTCCAGCGTGGGCCGCGACGTGTCATCCAACGCCGTGCTGAAGGCACGCAGGCCCTCCCCCCACAAGGCGCCGGACGTACCCCCTGCCCGGTCGGCCCAGGCGTCGGCCGCAACGCCCAGCACCGTACGGGCTCCCGCCCCCTTGGCCAATGCCCGTTGAGCGGCACGGTCAGCGGCACTCGATCCGCGCGCCATCCCCTGCCCATGATCGCCGTCCCCGGCCTGCGCATCGATGCGCCCAAGCTCAGCCTCGGCCTTGCCCAACGCTTGGGACAGCTTGCTCAGTGCCGCAGCAACACAGATACCACCGGCGCGTCCGTCGCGGCTGTCCGCTTCAAACGCCACGACGTCTGGTTCGGGCAGTCGCGGCAGGGCGAGCATCGCATCGCCCTCAATCACACCGTGACGAAGCGCCGGCGTTTCCACGGCGGCGCGCCAGAACGGCTCGAGTTCATCATCCAGCCACGTCACCGTCAGCGAACAGCCCGCCATCTCCAGACTCGTCGCGTATTCGCCCACCAAAGGCGCCACGAGACTGTAACCAGCATCGGCGAACAGCGCGCTCAGGTGGTCCCACAAGACAAAAAGCTCCTCCTGCTTGGTGCTGCCAAGCCCGTTCAGCAGCACCGCCGCAGTGCGCGGTACGCCGGACGGGGCCTCGGCCAGCACACGCTCGAACAGCAGCGTCGCGAGGTCCGGAGCCGACGGAATGGCCTGCTCGTCAATCCCGGGCTCCCCGTGCAATCCGAGACCAAGCGCCATACGGCCCGCCGGAACCTCGAACAATTTTTCCTTTTCGCCCGGAATGGTGCAGCCGCCAAAAGCAACACCGAAGGTCCGCGTCCAGTCATTGGCGTGGTGACCCACGCGAGCCACATCATCAATCGAAAGACCGGCCTCCGCGGCCGCGCCCGTGATCTTGAAGACCGTCAGGTCTCCCGCGATCCCTCGGCGCGCGGCGCGATGGGCGTCGTCCGCGCTGGCCACGTCGTCGGTCGTCGCAAGAACACGCGTCTCGATGCCTTCGGCCTGCAGGCGCTGCGCCGCGATTCCGAAATTCAGAACGTCACCTGCGTAGTTTCCGTACCCCAGAATGACGCCGCCGCCACGGTCGGCTTCCCGGGCGACGTTGATGATGGCCTGTGTGGAGGGCGACGCGAATATGTCCCCCGCGACCGATGCATCAGCGAAGCCTTCGCCGACATACCCCACAAAAGCCGGATAATGACCAGACCCGCCGCCCACGACCAGCGCGACCTTTCCCGATGCGCCAGGTTTCGCACGCAGCACACCACCCCGAACCGGCCGGACGACATCGTGATAAGCGAGGCAGAAACCGCGAAGGGCGGAGGCCGCAAAGTCGTCGGCGTTGCCACAAATCCGTGTCATAATACATCGCCCTTTTTTTGTTTTTATAGATGAATGTCGGCCGGTGGCTCGACGGACGTTTACACGCCCTTGTTCAGAAACCGCCGCGTCACGGCATCGAACGAGATGGCCAGCACGACAATGCCACCGCTGACGATCGCCTGCCAGTATGGCGAAATCCCAAACAAAACAATAATGTTCTCAATAATTCCGATAATGACCGCACCCAGAACCGCACCAAGCGGACTTCCGATTCCGCCCGTGGTCGCAACGCCGCCGATCACCGCGGCAGCGATCGGAGACAGAACCCATGTATCGCCGATCGACGGTTGAGCACTCCCGAGGCGGGCGACCATCAGAATCCCGGCGAGTGCCGACAGAAACCCGGCCGTCGCAAACGCCGCTGTTCGAATGCCCGCGACACGAAGACCGAGCATACGCGCCGCATCGGGGTTGCTGCCAATGGCATACACGTATCGCCCCAAAGGGGTCTTCTGCATCACGAAGACAATAACCAGTAGACATACCAACAGAACGATGAACGGGATCGGCAGACCAAACGCCTTCCCGGCCCCCAGAAACGAGATCTCGTGTGGGATACCGGTAATGGCCACCCCTTTGGTCGCAACCAGAATGGCCCCTCCATAGACCCCGGCCATGCCGATGGTCAGTACGAGCGAATGAAGCCGCAACCGTGTGACAAGCGTGCCATTGATGAACCCGCACCCCGTGCCGAGCAACAGACACAGGCCGACGGCGACCCATGGATTGACGCCGTATTGCACCATCAACGTTCCGCCGGCGATCCCCGAGAGGCCGCCGATCGCACCGACCGACAGATCGAGTTCACCCAGAATCATCAGCAACGACTGCCCGATCGTCACCAGACCGATAAATGCCAGAGACCGGGCAATGATCGTCATGTTGAAACGCGTCAGGAAATACGGCGATAGACAACACGCGACGATAAAAATGATGATCAGGGCAGCGACAACACCGCCCAGGGGGTCGGACGAAAGCCTGGCGACAAGCGCGCGCGCCGTGGTCGCTCGGGACTGTGGCGGCGTCTCGGTGTCGATAATCGTGTCAGGCGGCATGACGGCTCTCCCGGGCGCCTATGATCGCACCCACAAGCGTATTGATGTCGGTGGTCGCCTGATCAAACGTGCCGTTGATCCGGCCTTCATACAGGGTGACGATGCGGCTGGCGCAGCGCTGTAATTCCGTCATTTCCGACGACACGAGGATGATCCCCACGCCGTCTTCAGCCAGTTTCTGCATGATGCGATAGATCTGGAACTTCGTGCCAATATCTATGCCTTTCGTAGGCTCATCGAAGATCAGAAGCCGGGGGCGCCGTGCCATAGCACGCCCGATAATGGCTTTCTGCTGGTTACCACCCGAGAGAAACCGGATTTTCTTGTCCGGAGAGGACGTCCGTACGTCAAACGAGGCAATGATCTCGCGCGTCTTTTCGCGTTCCTTGCGTCCCGAAACCACGCCGAAACTGGTCAACTGATCGAGGATCGATAGGCTGATGTTCTCGCGAACGCTCAGCAGCGGGAAAATTCCATGGTGCTTGCGCTCTTCGGACAGGTACACCATCCCCGCGGCGACGGCGCGATCAGGGCGACCACGAGGAATCTCCCGCTCCTCCAGAACGCAGCGTCCCGATGTCGCACGCCGAAATCCGAACATGGTCTGCATGAGTTCGGATCGTCCAGCGCCCACTAGCCCGGCGAAACCCAGGATTTCGCCACGCCTGAGCACGAAACTCGCGTCTGACACCCCCGGACCGCACAGATGGTCGACGGACAGAAGGACTTCGCCCGGCTCGCACCGAGGCTGAAAACGCTCGTCGAGAGCGATGTTGTTGCCGGACATGAGATGAATGAGACTGTCTTCCGTCATCTCGGTCATCCGGTGGGTGCCCACACTCCGGCCATTACGAAGCACGGTCACCACGTCGCCGAGTTCGAAAATCTCCTCCATCTTGTGGGACACGAACACGATCGCCACGCCCTCGTCGCGCAGCGCCCGGATGATCTGGAAAAGGTGCGCGGTTTCCTTGGCCGTCAAAGACGATGTCGGCTCGTCCAGCACCAGAACACGAAAGTCGCTGCGGCACGCGGCGCGCGCGATCTGCAGCAACTGCTGGTCCGGCACGCTGATCTGTCCCACCCGATCGCGGGGTCGGGCACGAATACCGAAGCGCGTAAGGAATGTCTCAGCCGCCTTTTCCATCGCCCGACGCGATACGGTGACCGTCCCGAACCCCGACCGCGAAAACGGCATGAACATGTTCTCCGCGACCGTCATCGGGGCAAACAGATTCAACTCCTGCGGCACATAAGCGATCTTTTCGAACAGGCCTCGCGCCGCCAGGGCATCCTGTCCTTCGATATGGATGCTCCCCTCATCGGGGGTCACGAGACCCGTCAGGGTCTTTATAAGCGTCGACTTGCCGGCGCCGTTTTCTCCGGCGAGAATATGCACCTGTCCCGCCTCGAGTGTCAGTTCGACGTGATCGAGTGCTACGACACCGGGATACTCCTTACGAATATCCCTGACGCTGAGAACGGACATCTGAGTTTCCCCCTGTCGTGCTCAGAGCGACGATTTGGTCAGGATATCGATGCCGGTGTCGACGTATTTAGGTGTTTTCTGGCCGCTCGCCTTCTGCCACGCGACGACAACAGCCCAGTAGCCCTGCATTTCGGGCCGGCTCGACGCCGAGGATTCCGCAACACCATCCTTGATAAGCTGTATCATATCATTGAGGTTATCCAGACCGACTTCCTTGATCTTGCCCGTCTGGCCGCTCTCGCGGATGGCCTGGCCGACCCCGACCGGCCCCGACGCGTCGCATGTGACCCACCCCGCAAGGTTCGGGTGCGCCTGTATGATGGCAGATGCCTGCTTCTGCGCGGTCTCGATGCTGTCGTTATCGATACCCGTAGCGACCAGCTTCACGTCAGGATATTTCTCGAACACCTTCTTTTCGCACGCGGCCCGCAGGGCATGATTGGGTGCGGTCGGGACGCCCATCATGATGGCGACGTCGCCCTTTTTCCCAATGAGAGCGACCAGACGCTCGGCCGCGATGGTGCCCTGTTCGCAGAAATCTGCGCCGACGCCGGTGACGTCCATGCCTTCGGGGGCCGGAGAGTCGAAGACCGTCAGGCCAACCCCCTCACTGGCCGCTTCCTCCATGGTCGAACGATTTCCCTTCTCATCGAGTGGATCGAGCAGGATACCGCTGGGATGGGTCGCGATCGCGCGTTCGATGATATCGTTCTGGACCGACACGTCGGCGGACTGAGGTGCGCGGTACTCGACCGTCACCTGACGTCCGGTCGCCTTGCTCAGCATCTGTGCGGCAGCCTGGGCGCCGTTATTGACCTTGTCGAACCAGGGATGCACCACCTTGGGAATCAGGACGAACCGCAAGGGAGCATGATCATCCGCGTGGGCCACGTGCATGGTGCACACGGAAGTCGCCAGCAGGGCAGACAGCAGAAAACAGGCTTTTTTCATCATTTTTATTCTTTTTGCCTAGAGGACTATTTTTTGTCACACGTCATTCATGCGCGACGGCATACTTTCGTGCAAGTGCATCGACACCGGCAACATTTTTCGCAGACGGGCTTGCGGGATCGAACGTCTTCGCAAGCCATGCTTCGGCGATGACTTTCGCAAGTTCCAACCCGATCACGCGCGCACCCATCGTGATGATATGCGCGTCGTTGGACAACGCCGCGCGCTCGGCAGAGTAGGTGTCGTGGGTCTGTGCCGCGCGGATGCCGGGAATCTTGTTGGCCGACATACACACGCCGATCCCCGTCCCGCAGCACAGGATTCCCCGATCGAACTCCCCGGCCAGGATGGCCAATCCCACGCGCTCGCTCAGGCCCGCATACAGTTCGGCCGATCCGTCAGGGGCAACCGATAGATCAACGACGGTCAGGCCGCCCTTTTTCCCAAGGTGTTCGGCCAGTATTTTCGCAAGCCCGGCCCCCGCACTGTCTCCAGCGACTGCAATACGCATCAGACTGTTCCTTTCCTCAGTAGTCATTTCTACCCGACTGCCTTCCCGGTCATGGCGACGGCGGCCATGCGCGCCTTTGCTCGCAGCGCCACGGTCAGGTTCGGGCCCGCATCCTTGAGATGCGCCCGAGTGCCGGGATCGGACCTGTCCGCGGAATCTGTTCAGACACAATCACCGACGTCGAGGAATCGTCCGGAACGATAATCGGCCTGGCCTCCACCCTGTCGGCCGCCGCGCGGGCACTCTCGGATTTTTCAACACCAAAGCAGCCTGGTGGGGCAGCAATACAGGTCTCGGGCGTGCCGCTCGCCAGGGCTGACAGACCCCCGTGCCCCTTGCGCACCGCCCCGCGTTCAACCAGTAGGCGAGCGCTTCCGTGAGCGATCATCCGGCTGGTGGAGAAGCAAAGCGACAGTTCCTCGATCGTCGCGCGCCCGTGCTCCACGACATAGGCGAGAATAGCGTCCTGCCGCCGTGCCACTGAGCCTCTCACATTATCCTCCCCGGAGTTTGCCGAGACGACGACCGGCAGCGTGATGAGATCACACCCGTGTCCGGATAAAATCACATATGGCATGTTATTTTGATCAACAAAATAACCATTCCGTGATTCTTGAGCAGCACATCACCGGCACTTCCGACGTATACGTCACATCTCTCATGTGATTGTATGGCGTGGATGTTATGCCACCCTCATTCTCGGCCCGGCGGCATCGGATTCCGCGACAGACGACCGAGCACCACCCCGCGCCGATAAGGCGCGTCAACGGCGGACCCGGCTTCCTCCTGTGATACCAACATGCGTGCGGGACATGCGCCGACAACCACGCATGCAATATTGTCGTGGCCACGATGGACCGTTATCCGAGGGATGACGGCCCGTTATAGCGCCGATATCCCACTGGTGATGATCGTCGAGATGCATGAAGGCGCAGGTAGGCGACAATACAAGGCGGGGTTCGTCCCGCCGTTCAGTTCCAACGAGCGTGCGCCGATATCGACGGTCACCGTGGCGGGTCTATAGCTGTCCCGGAGCACCGTCCTGATGTGGTCCACATAAGGTCTGCGGGTTCCGGTCGCAAAGCAGGAACCAACTCGACGGAATCTGCACCATCATACGATGGTCGATCCGGAGAAAACATGTGCGCCCTCACAGTCAAGAAACGTGCTGGACACTACGTTAGTTTTACGGAACGAAAATGGTAAACATCATGTTCTTATCACGTGACAGCCTAAGGTTAACCACCCCCACTTCCGTCACGCCGCAAAGCCGCACATCCTGTGGGTGCATCATATTCGTCTGAACGACACCCTCGCGTTCTGCGCACACGCCGATCAAGCGCCGCCATCCCGACGGCCCCCGCTCCCACAGGTCGCGAGGCCCGCAGTCCGCACCGCCTGGTCAGACGACCCTCGGCAATGCCACGGGGAACACGGCGCGCGGCAATGCGCCGGCCGCCACCAGGGCTCGGGCGGCTTCGATGTCGGGAGTGAACACACGGTCGCGCGCATAAAACGGCACGACCGCGCGCAAGGCAGTGGCCGCATCGGCCAGAGGCGCCGACGTCGTCAGGGGGGCGAGAAAATCCAGCCCCTGCACCGCGGCGAGATATTCGATCGCGATGATCGTCCGCACGTTGTCGTTGATGTCATGTACGCGCCGGGCGGCAAAGGTCGCCATGCTGACGTGATCTTCCTGGTTTGCCGATGTCGGCAGACTGTCGATGCTGGCGGGATGCGCCAGGGTCTTGTTTTCCGACGCCAGGGCCGCCGCCGTCACCTGCGCGATCATGAACCCCGAATTCAGGCCGCTGTCATGGACCAGGAATGGGGGGAGACCGCTCATCTGCGCGTCCACCAGCAAGGCAAGCCGCCGCTCCGCGATGGCCCCGATCTCCGAGACCGCGATCGCCATCAGGTCGGCTGCAATCGCCACCGGCTCGGCATGGAAATTGCCGCCCGATATCATCTCGTCGGTCTGTGCGAAATGGATCGGATTATCCGACACCGCGTTCGCTTCGATCAGAAGAACCGATGCAGCATGGCGCAGCGAGTCCAGACACGCACCCATGACCTGTGGCTGGCACCGCAGGCAGTACGGATCCTGCACGCGCTCATCCTCGTGACGATGGGAGGCACGGATCGCCGACCCCTCCATCAGGGCACGATAGACCGCCGCACAGGCGATCTGGCCTTTCTGTCCCCTCAGCGCATGCAGACGCGGATCAAACGGCGCATCCGTACCGCGCGCCGCATCAAGGGTCAGCCCCCCTGTCACCAGTGCGGAGTGAAAGAGCCCCTCCGCATCCAGCAGGGCCACCAATGCCAGCGCCGTGGACGCCTGCGTGCCGTTGAGCAGAGCCAGCCCCTCCTTGGGGCCCAGTTCGACCGGCGCCAGACCGACCGCGCGCAGGGCGTGACCACCGGACAGGCGATTGCCGTCCACGAAGGCCTCGCCCTCGCCGATCATCACGGCACTGAGGTGTGCCAGTGGCGCCAGATCGCCCGATGCTCCGACCGATCCCTTCTCCGGCACGACCGGCGTCACGCCACGATTGAGCATCTCGATCAACAGCCGAACCACGTCCGGCCGCACGCCGGAGAAACCGCGCGCCAGACCGTTGGCCTTCAACAGCATCATCAGGCGCACGACCCGCTCGGCCATCGGCGCGCCGATCCCGGCCGCGTGGCTGAGCACCAGATTGCGCTGCAAAACGCGCAGATTGTCATCGGCAATGCGCGTCTTGGCGAGTTTTCCAAAGCCGGTGTTCACACCATACACCGGCTCCCCCCGCGCAACGATGCGATCGACCGACCGCGCGGTCTCGTCCAGCAACGCCCACGTTGGTGCGCCGATCTCGATCCGTGGACGCGCGGCCACGACGACGCGGATGTCGTCCAGCGTCAGCGCGCCGGGGTCGAGCCGGATCGTCTGCGCCGTCATCGTCTGTTCCGGATCGCTCATCGTACGGATACCTGTCCGACCATGGGAAGATCGAGCCCTTTTTCCCGCGCACAGGCCACGGCACTGTCGTATCCCGCGTCGGCGTGACGCATCACCCCCGTCGCCGGATCGTTCCACAACACGCGCTCCAGCCGCCGTGCGGCGTCCTGCGTGCCGTCGGCGACGATCACCATCCCGGCATGCTGCGAAAAGCCCATGCCGACGCCGCCGCCGTGATGCAGCGACACCCAGGTGGCACCCGACGCCGTGTTCAGCAGCGCATTGAGCAGCGGCCAGTCGGACACGGCATCGCTGCCGTCGCGCATGGCCTCGGTCTCGCGGTTCGGGCTGGCGACGGAACCACTGTCGAGATGGTCGCGGCCGATCACGATCGGCGCCTTAACCTCACCACGCGCAACCATTTCATTGAACGCAAGGCCAAGGCGATGCCGATCGCCGAGCCCGACCCAGCAGATCCGCGACGGCAGCCCCTGAAACCGGATTTTGTCGCGCGCCATATCAAGCCAGTTGTGCAGATGCTGGTCGTCGGGCAGCAGTTCCTTGACCTTCTGGTCGGTCCTGAAGATATCGTCCGGGTCGCCGGAGAGGGCTGCCCAGCGGAACGGTCCGATGCCCCGGCAGAACAGCGGGCGAATATAGGCGGGCACAAAGCCGGGAAACGAGAATGCGTCGCGCGCGCCCGCTTCCTGCGCCATCTGACGAATATTGTTGCCATAGTCGAAGGTCGGCACGCCCGCAGCGTGAAAGGCGACCATCGCCTCGACCTGGAGCCGCATCGATTCCTTCGCTGCCTTTTCCACCGCCGCCGGGTCGGTGACACGCATGCGCTCGGCCTGTTCCAGCGTCCATCCGGCGGGCAGATAACCGTTCAGCGGATCATGCGCCGACGTCTGGTCCGTCACCGCGTCCGGCCGCACGCCCCGCCGCACCAGTTCCGGGAACACCTCCGCCGCGTTGCCCAGCAGCCCGACCGACACGGGCTGCCGGCGCGCGCACGCGTCGGCGATCATCTCCAGCGCCTCGTCCAGCGAGGACGCCTTGCGATCGAGATAGCCGGTTTCAAGACGTTTCTCGATCCGGCTCGGCTGGCATTCCACCGCCAGCATGGATGCGCCGGCCATCACGGCGGCCAGCGGCTGCGCGCCGCTCATGCCGCCGAGACCGCCCGTCAGGATCCACCGCCCCGAAAGATCGCCGCCATAGGCCTGACGTCCCATTTCGACGAACGTCTCGTATGTGCCCTGAACGATGCCCTGACTGCCGATATAGATCCAAGAACCGGCGGTCATCTGTCCGTACATCATCAGGCCACGACGATCGAGTTCGTTGAATACGTCCCAGTTGGCCCAGTGCGGCACCAGATTGGAATTGGCGATCAGGACCCTCGGCGCGTTCTCGTGCGTGCGGAACACGCCCACCGGCTTGCCCGACTGCACCAGCAGGGTCTGGTCGCCTTCAAGCCTCGACAGCGCCTCCACGATGGCATCGAAACAGGCCCAGTTACGCGCCGCGCGACCGATGCCGCCATACACCACCAGCTCGGACGGATTTTCCGCCACCTCGGGATCGAGATTGTTCATCAGCATGCGCAGGGCCGCTTCGGACTGCCAGTTACGCGCGGTCAGGGTCGCGCCGGTCGCGGCGCGAACCACGCGCGCATTGGCATGGCGATCGGGTGAGGTCGGCATCACGGTCATCGGGATATCTCCGCAGGGCCTGCGCGGTGCGGCGCCTGCCTGTTCCTGTCTATACAAATTCGGTAAGCGCGGCTCGCCCGACCTGTCAAGCCGATACGCGGTCGTTACGGGATGTAGCGGCCGCCGATGCTGTACCGGCTTCCGGGGGAGGTAAACGTCCCCCGCATCACCACGCGTCCGTTTACCCATGTGCGCCGCATAAGCTGCAGACACGGCTCCGGTGTCGGCAGATCAAGCCATGCCCGCAGGCGCTCGCACGGCGTGACGGCAAAAATCACATGCTCGATCTGTTCGGCCGGGGCGGCGCGGCTCAGATGCCGGTGGGGTGGGACTGTCGCCAGATCGAGGTCGAGATAATCGGGCAGAAAATGCGGCGCGACGTAGCGTTCCTCCACCTGAAGCGGGGTCTCGTCCTCGTCATGCACGATGACGGAATGAAACAGCTTCGTCCCCGGCCGCACGTCGAATGCGGCGGCCAGCGCCATGTCGGCGCGGACGCTCGACACCATCAGGACACGCGCGCGATGCGTGTGCCCGCTCCGCGTGATCTCGTCGGCGATATCATGCAGTTCCAGAAGCTCGGCGCGCGGTGCCGCGGGGGCGACGAAGCTGCCCACCCCCTGGGCCCGTGTGATCACCCCTTCGCCGGTCAACTCCCGCAAGGCCCGGTTGACCGTCATGCGGGAGACGCCGAGCGCATCGACCAGATCCATTTCCGACGGGAGCCGGTCGCCTTCATGCCAGACGCCATCGGCGATCCGGTCGGTGATGTAACGCTTGACCTGCTCATAGCGAGCCACGGGACGGACCGTGGAGGGATCAGTCGCGAACCGGCGATCAGACGGCATCATCGGGCACCCCGGCAAACACGCGACCGGAAGGCATCACCCCCCCGATCCAGTAGGACAGTTCCTGTGGTCCACTGACCGCCCAGAACGCCAGATCGGCATGCAGTCCCGCCCGCAGACATCCCACCTCCCCCACCATCCCCAGGGCCTTGGCGGCGACCCGGGTCGTTGCCGACAACGCCTCGGCCGGCGTCAGACGAAACAGCGTGCAGCCCATGTTCATCACCGCCGTCAGCGACGTCATCGGCGATGTTCCCGGATTGCAGTCCGTCGCTAGGCCGATCGGCACGCCGGCCGCCCGCAACTGTGCCACGGGCGGCTGCATCGTTTCGCCGATAAAGTAGAACGCACCGGGCAGCAGCATCGCCACCGTCCCGGCGGCGGCCATCGCTGCGACGCCGCCTTCGTTCAGATACTCGATATGGTCCGCCGACAAGGCGCCGAACGCGGCGGCCAGCGCGCCCCCGTTCCGATCGGACATCTGGTCGGCATGCAGACGCACGGGCCGGCCGGCCGACCGGGCGGCCTCGAAGACTCGACTGACCTGATCGGGCGAAAAGGCAATCCCCTCGCAGAAGGCATCCACGGCGTCGACAAGGCCCTCCGCCACCACCGCCGGCAGCATGTCCTCACAGATGTGATCGACATACGCGTCCGGCCGCCCCGCATATTCCGGCGGCAGCGCATGGGCAGCCAGGAAACTCGTCCGCACCCTGACCGGCAACGCGGTTTCGATCGCGCGCGCCACGCGGAGCATCTTGATCTCGCCAGCCTCCGTCAGGCCATATCCGGACTTGATCTCGATCGTCGTCGTTCCGGCCGCGATCATTCGCCGCGCGCGACCAAGCGCGGACGCCAGCAACGCGGCCTCGTCGGCAGCGCGCGTCGCACGTACGGTTGCGAGAATGCCGCCGCCCTCGCGCGCGATATCGGCATAGCGTTCGCCATTGAGTCGCCGCTCGAACTCGCCGCTGCGATCACCGGCGAACACGATATGCGTGTGCGCGTCGATCAACCCCGGCGTCACAAGAGCGCCGTCGCCGTCGATCACCTGTCGGGCCAGTGCCCCGGGACGACCGGACAGATCGGCGCGCGCGCCCACCCAGACGATGCGACCGTCGCGAACGCCGATGGCCGCGTCGTCAATCAGACCGTAGGGACCGGCGTCCCTGTCGATATCCATCGTCGCCGCGTTGATCCCGATCCACAACCGGTCCCACATTCCCGCTCTCCCGTCAGACGTGCGCGACAATGAATGGTATATACAACTGTGTCAAAGCCTGTAGGATCGCTGCGATGGCCAGACGGAGATCCGCAGCATGACCCTGCCTAGCACCGGTTTTGCCGAGCACGCCCTGCTGCCGGACGGATGGCGGGCGAACGTGCGGCTGGAGGTCGATGCACAGGGTCACTTCGCCTCCGTCACACCGGACGCAACGCCCGAGAATGCGGACTGGCGTGCGCCCCTCGTGGTGCCGGCGATGCCCAACCTGCACTCGCACGCGTTTCAGCGCGCCATGGCCGGCCTCGCCGAAGCGCGTCTGCAGCCGCGCGACAGTTTCTGGACGTGGCGGCAACTGATGTATCGGCTTGCCCTGCGCGTCACCCCCGAACAGCTTCAGGCCATCGCCCGCGCGCTCTATACCGAGATGCTTTGCGCCGGTTACACGCATGTCGCCGAATTTCACTATCTGCACCGCGATCCGCAGGGAAACGCCTATACCGATCCGGCCGAGATGGCCCAGCAACTGGCTATCGCCGCGCGTGACACCGGCATTGGACTGACATTGCTGCCGACGCTGTACACCCACGCGGGGTTTGGTGCCACGCCGCTGGCGGAGCCGCAACGTCGCTTTGCGTCCGATCCGGCGTTCATCGACGACCTCGTCACCCGCATCGACCGGCAGCGCTACGCACCGGGCCGCATTCTGACCGGCTATGCGGCCCATTCCCTGCGCGCCGCCGATATCGCCGCGATCCGTGCCCTGTCGGCACAGGCGGCGGACCGCCCCTTTCACATCCACATCGCCGAACAACAGGCCGAAATCGACCAGTGCGTAGCGGCGACAGGACAGACACCCGTCGCCTGTCTTCTGGAATCCGTCGATGTCGGGCGTAACTGGTGCCTGGTACATGCCACGCACATGACAGCACAGGAGACGACGCGTCTGGCGCACAGCGGCGCTGTTGCGGGGCTGTGTCCGATCACCGAAGCCAATCTTGGTGACGGGGTCTTTCCGCTCTCGCCGTTTCTGAAAGAGCGTGGCACGTTCGGCATCGGATCCGACAGCAATATCCAGATCTCGCCGGGCGAGGAACTGCGCCTGCTGGAATACGGCCAGCGCCTGTGGCATCAGCAGCGCTGCATCAGCCTGCCGGACGACGCCCTCGGCTCCGTTGGCACTTACTTATGGCAATCGGCCACGCAGGGGGGCGCGCAGGCCTGCGGATTGCCGCTGTGGGGGGTGCGGACGGGGGCGCGTGCCGATCTGTGCGTGCTGGACACGGAGCACCTGCCGATACCCGCCCGTCAGGCCAGCACACGGTTCGACAGCGCGCTGTTTGCCACCAGTCGGCTGCCAATCCGCGATGTGATGTGCCACGGCACCTGGCGCGTGCGCGACGGCGAGCATCCGATGCGTGCGGACGCCCTGCGCGCCTTCGCGCACGTGGTCACCGCGCTCCTCGACGACTGACCAGCGAACACGGGACAGAAGACCACCATGGATCCAGCCCTTTTCACGCTCAACCCCGGCACGACGCCGGTTCTGGTCACCATTCCGCATGCGGGGCGGCACGTGCCCCGCGACATCCTCGATCGCTTCGGCTCGATCGGCCAGGCTTGCGTGGATACCGACTGGTGGATGGAGGCGCTGTACGACGGTGCGGCGGCGCGCGGGATCGGCGTGCTGCGGGCGACTCATTCCCGCTATGTCGTCGATCTCAATCGCGGCGCGGATGACGGCGTCCTGTATCCCGGCCTCCCCGTCACGGGCCTCGTCCCGCATCTGACCTTCGACGGAGACCCGATCTATCGCGATGGCGAGGCACCGGGTCCGGACGAGACGGCGGCGCGGGTGGCGTCCTACTGGCGTCCCTATCACGACGCGATCACGCAGGAACTCGATCGCCTGCGCGCCCAGTTCGGCACCGCGATCCTGTGGGACGCCCATTCGATCCGTTCGGAAATCCCGCGCCTGTTCGAAGGCGTCCTGCCCGACCTGAACATCGGCACCCATGACGGCGCGTCGTGCGCGGCCTCGCTTGCCGATGCGGTGCGACAGGTGGCGGCCGCGTCAGGCTACAGCCATGTGTATAACGGCCGCTTCAAGGGCGGTTACACCACACGTCACTACGGCCAACCGGAACGCGGCATCCACGCGATCCAGCTCGAACTTGCCCAGACGACATATCTCGCCTCCGAGAACGCGCCCTGGCCGGTGTCACCGGCCAAGGCCGACGCGCTGTGCACGACCATCAACGCCATGCTCGACCGCCTTCTGGGCTGGTGTTACACGTCCTGACGGGGATCATGGTCGATCGCCCAGGGCGCGGACGAAAGACGCGAACGCAGATACTCCATCAGGACCGACACCCGGGCCGGGCGCAGCGCGCCGGGCGGCGTCACCAGATGGAGCGCGATCGGCGCCGCCCCCCAGTCGGGCAGCACATGTTCCAGAACCCCGTCGCGCAGTTCGCGCCAGATCATGAACTCGGGCATCAGGGCAATCCCGCAACCGGCCCTCAGCGCCGGGAGGAACGCCTCCGCATTGTTGGACCGCAACCCGCCCGACAGGGTGACCTGATAGCTGTCGTCGCCGGGGCCGGTCAAACGCACGGTCCCGGGTGACGCGACGCCGGTATAGACAAGGCCTGGACGGTTCTCCAGATCGCGCGGATGCGCCGGCTGACCGAACCGATGCAGGTTCTGGGGCGAAGCGACCACCAGAAGCCGGACCGCACACAGTCGCCGTGCCCGCAGCGACGACGTGGCCAACGTCCCGATCCGCAGCGCCAGATCGTAGCCGCCACCGACGAGATCGACGACGGCGTCATTGAAATCGACCTCGATCTCGACAGCGGGATAGGCCGCCATGAAGTCCGGCAGGATCGGCGCCAGATGCATCAGGCCGAACGACATGGGCGCCGATACGCGCACGCGGCCCGCCGGCACCGGTGCCCGGTCCTGAATCTCGGCCTCGATCAGCTCCCCTTCGGCCAGAAGCCGCGCCGCGCGGTCCACAGCCCCGCGCCCTGCCTCGGTCAGCGCCAGTTTGCGCGAGGTACGATTGAGCAGCGCGACGCCCAGGCGCTGTTCCAGGCGCGTGATGGCCTTGGAGACCGTGGGCTTGGACAGGCGCAGGGCCTCGGCCGCCTGCGCGAAGGACCGGGTCTCCACCACCTTGGCGAATATGGCCCAGGCTTCGAGGTCAGGCAGTCGATTCATGAAACATCCGGCATCGTTGTCTTTCCATCATTGCCATTTCTATGCGTCCGGTCGAGCGCTATTTCTGGGTTCGTAAACAGAACCGGGGGCCAGTGCCCGACCGGTAGGAGACGACAGATGATCGATATCAGACCCTTTGCGAGCCTCGGTGCCGCGAATCACGGCTGGCTCGATGCCCATCACCACTTTTCGTTCGCGTCCTATCACGATCCCGATCGCGTGCACTGGGGCGACCTGCGCGTGTGGAACGACGACCGTATCGCACCGGGCGCAGGCTTTCCGTCCCACCCGCATCGCGACATGGAAATCATCACCTATGTCCGCGAAGGCGCCGTGACGCACGAGGACAGTCTGGGCAACCGCGGCCGGACCGAGGCCGGGGACGTGCAGGTGATGTCGGCTGGCAGCGGTATCGTGCACAGCGAATATAATCGCGAATCCACGCCTACCGACCTGTTCCAGATCTGGATCCTGCCACGCGAGCGTGGCGGCGCACCGACCTGGGGATCGCGTCCCTTCCCGCGCGACGCGCGCGCCGGGCAGTTCATTACCCTCGCATCGGGCTATGCCGAAGACGAGGGCGCGCTGTCTATCCGCGCGGACGGCCGTGTGCTCGGGGCCACGCTAAAGGCGGGTCAGACGATCGAACATCGCCTCGACGGGCGCCAGGGCTACCTCGTCTCCGCCAAGGGGCGTGTAACGATCGCCGATGCGGACGCGACGGCCGCACCGGACACGCTCAACCCGCGCGACGGCGCGGCGATCGGCGGGGTCACCACCCTGCGCATAACCGCGCAGGACGACGCGGAGCTGGTACTGGTCGAAACCGGCGCCTGATCGGCGACGTCGCACCGACGCGGGCGCTTAGCCCACGTCGAAGGTTACACCCTGCGCGAGCGGCAGCGAACGGCCATAGTTGATGGCGTTCGTCTGCCGCCGCATGTATCCGCGCCATGCGTCCGAACCGGACTCCCGGCCGCCGCCGGTCTCTTTCTCGCCCCCGAACGCCCCCCCGATCTCGGCGCCCGAGGGGCCCATGTTCACGTTGGCGATACCGCAATCCGACCCGGCAGCGGACAGGAACTGCTCGACCTCGCGCAGGTCGGTGGCGAAGATCGACGATGACAGCCCCTGCGGCACGCCGTTCTGCAACGCGATGGCGTCCGCCAGCGTCGCATATTTCATCACATAGAGGATCGGGGCGAACGTCTCGTCCACGACTGGACCGACCTGTCCGGGCATTTCCACCAGAGCCGGACGCGCATAGAACGAGGCGTCCCCGTTCACGTCCACGCGCTCGCCACCATGGACGATGCCACCGGCCTCGCGCGCGGCCGCAAGGGCATCCTGCATCGCCTCGAACGACGCCCTGTCGATCAGGGGGCCCACCAGCGCATGGCCCGCGATCGGACTTCCGACCGAAATCGTCTGGTAAACCCGGACAAGTTTCGGAACCAGCACATCGTAGACGCTTTCATGCACCATCAGGCGCCGCAGCGTCGTGCAACGCTGCCCGGCCGTGCCCATCGCACCGAACGCGACGGCGCGCAGGGTCAGGTCCAGATCCGCCGACGGCGTGACGATCGAAGCGTTGTTACCGCCGAGTTCAAGGATCGACCGACCGAAACGCGCGGCCACGCGCTGCGCCACATCGCGCCCCATGCGGGTCGAGCCAGTTGCCGAAACAATGGCCACGCGCGCGTCGTCCACCAGCGCCCCGCCCACCTCACGCCCACCCATCAGCACCTGAGCCAGCCCCTCTGGTGCGGCACCAAAACGCGCCAGCGCGCGTTCCAGAAGCGCGTGCGTCGCCAAGGCCGTCAGCGGTGCCTTTTCCGATGGTTTCCAGATAATCGTGTCCCCGCACACCAGCGCCAGCGCGGCATTCCACGCCCACACGGCGACCGGAAAATTGAAAGCCGAGATAATGCCCACGACACCGGCGGGGTGCCATTGCTCGGTCAGGCGGTGGTCGGGGCGCTCGGACTGGATGGTCAGGCCATACAGTTGGCGGGACAGGCCCACGGCGAAGTCGCAGATGTCGATCATCTCCTGTACTTCGCCCAGACCTTCGGACACGACCTTCCCGACCTCGAGCGAGACCAGACGGCCCAGCACATCCTTGTGCGCGCGCAGTTCCTCGCCCAGCAGGCGCACCAGTTCGCCACGGCGGGGTGCCGGAACACGCCGCCACGCCGTAAAGGCCGTCTGCGCGCGGGCGACCACGTCCGTCACGTCCGCCGCCGCGCCCTGCGGCACGGTTGCGATGGTCTCGCCCGTGATGGGCGACGCGACAGCCAGATCGCCGCCGATAAAATGGCGTTCGGCGATGCCCAATCCCCGAAGAAGGCCGCTGACCTCTGCTGCAATCGCCTGTGTCATGATGCTGCTCTTGTTCCGTGTGAGTGTGCCTTCAGGGAATGGAAGCCGTGTTCAGATGCGTCAAGACCGCGGCAGCCGGAGAGGGTGCCGTCCATCGGCGATTTCCGCTACGAACGGCGGCCCGGTGGCGGCGGACGCCACCCGACAACACAACGGAGCCGTCATGACCCTCACTCGCCTTGCCCCCGAAGACCGCCTCACCGGCGCTGTCGTGCACAACGGACTGGTCTATCTCGCGGGGCAGGTCGCCGATGACGCCTCGCTGGACGCCGAAGGGCAGATGGCCGACATCCTGCGGCAGGTGGACGCCCTTCTGGCCGAGGCTGGTACCGACAAGTCCCGGCTGATCTCGGTTCAGATCTTCCTCGCCGATATCGGCGACATCACCGCCATGAACCGCGCATGGGACGCGTGGCTGGATCGCGACAACAAGCCCGCGCGGGCGACGGTGCAGGCCCTGCTGGCGCACCCCGACTGGAAGGTCGAATTGACCGGCATCGCCGCCCTCTGACGGTCCGGTGCTTCAGGACGCCGGCGACACGGGTGGCCGCCAGCGTCCGAGAAGCAGCGCATTGCCGACGACCGACACCGAACTGAGCGCCATCGCCCCCGCCGCGACCATCGGGCTGAGCATGCCCGTCGCTGCCAGCGGCACACCCAGCAGGTTGTAGGCAAACGCGAAAAACAGGTTCTGCCGGATGCAGCGCAGGCTGGCGCGCGACAGGGACAACGCGTCCGTTACCCCGGTCAGGTCACTGCGCATCAGCACGACATCGGCGGCCTCGATCGCGATATCGGTCCCGGCGCCGATCGCAAATCCGACATCGGCCGCGGCCAGCGCCGGCGCATCGTTGATGCCGTCACCCACCATGCCAACGCGCGCCTGCGCTCCGCCGTCGCGCCGCAGTACCTCCAGCAGATGGGCCTTGTCCGGCGGTGCCATCTCCGCCCGTACGCTGTCCAGACCAAGGTCTGACCCGACACGCGCGGCGGCGCGGGCGTTGTCGCCGGTCATCATCACCGTGCGAAGGCCCTGCCGACGCAGCGTGTCGATCACCTCCCGTGCCTCCGGCCTGATTTCGTCGGCCAGAGCAATATATCCGACGACCACGCCCTCACGCAGCACGCACACGACCGTCCGGCCCGCCGTCTCCCACGTGCTGATCAGCGTTTCATCAAGGGCGGCAGCCTTCTCGCGCGCGGCCCGAGGGGCTGCGATCAGGACAGCCGCGCCGCCGATACGGCCCGTTACACCAATGCCGGGCAGGACCACGATATCCCGGGCGGTCGTCCCGCTCACCCCGGAGCTACCTCCGGCGGCCGCGCGGATCGCCACGGCCACCGGATGATCCGTCCCCTGTTCGATGGCCGCGGCAATGTCCAGGAGGCCGGCCACCGTCCCCTCGCCCACCGGCACGGCCTCCACGACCCGCACCGCACCGCGCGTGAGCGTTCCGGTTTTATCGAACGCGATCGTCGTCAGCCCCGCCGCCCGTTCAAGGGCACCGGCATCGCGGAACAGGATACCGACCTGCGCCGCCCGTCCCACGCCGACCATCAGGGCGGCGGGCGTTGCCAGGCCCAGCGCACAGGGGCAGGCGATGACCAGGACCGAGACCGCGTTCACCATGGCACTCACCGGCCCGAACCCCAGTATGACATCGGCCGTGGCCGTCAGGAGGGCCAGCGCGACGATGACGGGCACGAAGATCGCCGACACGCGGTCGGCGAGGCGCTGGACCGACGCCTTGGTTCCTTCGGCGGCCTCGACCATCCGGATGATGCGGGCCAGCGCCGTGTCGGACCCGACAGATGTCGCGCGCATCCGCACCGCACCCGTGCGGTTTACCGTCGCAGCGAATACCTCGCTGTCCGGTCCGCGCGTTACCGGCACACTCTCTCCCGTCAACATCGACAGGTCGACATCGGTCGTGCCCTCCACGATGACCCCATCGACCGGAAAGACATCACCCGGGCGCACCAGCAACACGTCACCCACGCACACCCGCTCGGCCGGCACGTCGACAACCTGCCCCGCGTCCAGGCGATGCGCGACACGCGGCGCGCGGTCGAGCAACAGGCGGATACCGTCACCCGCGCGGCGGCGCGCCCGGGATTCGAGCCATCGCCCGAGGGTCACCAGCGTCACGATTATGGCGCTCGCCTCAAAATAGACCGGCTGGGCAAGGCCGAGCAGGGTTACGACAACGCTGAACCCGAACGCGATGGAGGTGCCAAGCGCCACCAGCACGTCCATGTTCGCCCCACCCGTGCGCACCGCGTTCCAGGCGTTGCGGTAGTAGGGCCACGCGCACCATGTCTGCACGACCGTCGCCAGCCCAAGCTGCACCTGGCGGGACAGAAGGTCATGACCTGTCGAAAGCATTGCGAGCATGTTCAGCAGCAACGGCACGGACATGGCGACGGCCAGCGATAGACGAAAACGCGACCGGCGATCGGCTCTGCGGTTGCCGTCCTGCGCCGATCGGCCTTGGGCGGCAACCGGCTGGGCATCGAAGCCGAGCGCACGGATACGCGCCACGATCGACGCTGCATCTGTCGCCCCGTGCGGCCACGCGACGTGGGCGCGCCCCCGCGCGCTGTTCACCGCCGCCCGCACGCCGGGCATGCGGTTGAGGCTTTTCTCGATCCGGGCGGCACAAGACGCGCAGGTCATACCGCTGACGGCCAGATCGATCTGCGTTTCCGGGACCGCAAAGCCGGCACGCGACACGGCCTGAAGCACCGCGCCGGTCGAGGCCGCCGCGCCGTCGTCCGCAAGCTCGATGCGTGCGCGGCGGGCGGCGAAGTTGACGCTGGCCTCAACCGCCTCAAGGCGGCCGAGTACTTTTTCCAGCCGCGTGGCGCACGCGGCGCATGTCATACCCTCAATCGGCAGTGTGATCTGACGCGGCATACCCGATCATCCCGAAGTGAAGTGCTACAATATACCCCCAAGGGGTATACGCGGGCAACAGCCTCCCTCGCGCTGCCGGTCGCGGCAGCTTCCGGTCGGGTTGACGCAGTCCCAACATCGCCGCGTCGGTGAGGATGCGACAGGCGTGGTCGACCCGTCCACTGACGTCGCAGTCCGAAGATGCCTTCCAGCGGACACAGACACAGGGGCCGAGGAACGGGTTCGTGATTCGGTCCCACATATATCCGATGCGGTCGTTGCGAAGTGAACAGAGGCTCCGGAAGGGCGTCCTGTGCGCGTATGAGTATTTTTTCTATCGATCAAAGCCCCTAATCACACAATGTTTTTGGAGGGGGGGGTATCAGCACAAAAAGTATACTTTTGGTAATTTCTCACAAAAAAAATTATTCCCATTATAGTCTCGATTTGAAAATTATTATTTTTAATATTCTATTATTAATAGAAATTACACAATTTTTTACAAAACAAACATAAAAATACAAATATAGGGCCAATTATCACATATACGTGATAATCTGCGCTATGGTAAATTTTATGTTGCCTTAAACCACCAGAACATGACTTTAACTATTGTGTTAGATATTTCGTATCGCCGGATTTAACAATTTCCCTGATTATCATTGAGGTGAATTTCCTATGGCCAGCACCTACACGAATCCAGCCAACGGCGTGACGTACACGGTCTCCGACGCCTTTCTCGGTATCAGCACCGTCACCATCACCCAGGCCGGCGCACCTACGACGACGGTGACCGGCGTTCCGCACAGCGTGCTCTCCGAACACATCGTTACCGGCTCCGACAGCGTCGGCAGTCTGGCCAGCGTGCTTGGGGGGACCTATGTGTCTGTTCCGGGCTCGACAGGCAGTATCAACATCCTTCTGGCCCTCGCGACCGCGCCAACACTGTATATCGGCGGCACCACGTCCATCGACGTAGCCATTCAGGCGGCAGCGGCCATAACCGTGAATGTCTATGGCGGAGCAGCATCTTTCACGGGCGGCCTGCTCGCGGGTGCGCTGTCCGGCTCGACCATCAATATCGGGTATGGAGGCACCTACAGCTCCGGGACGAACCTGATCAGCATCCTTCAGGGGACGACCATCAATTTTACCAGCGGTGGCGGGACGCTGGTGCTCAATGCAGGTGGAAGCGTTCTGAACCTTCTCTCCAGCAGCGGCTCGAACGTCACACTGAACAACTACAACCCGTCGCTGGACACCATCGAACTACAGAACACGACGGCCGGCATTACCGGTTATACGGTCAGCGGAACGTCAACGGCAAAGACCATCACACTCTATGGTGGCAGCGGCAATGCGACGGTCGCGACCTATTCCGTCAACCTCGCGTCCGGCGTTACCCTTGCAAACGGGACCTATAACACGGTCAACAGTTCGACGAACAATCCGCTGAGCATTACGTATGACGGCACCAACACCTATATCGGGGTCTGCTTCCTGGCAGGCACGCTCATAGACACGCCTCAGGGGCCTGTCGCGATCGAAACCCTGGAAAAGGGTTCCAAGATCATTGCCTATACCGATCGCGGAACCGAACTGCGCGACGTTATCTGGAGTGGCACCGCGCACACCGTCGTCCAGACAGACAAACCCGACGATCAGGCCGGCTATCCCGTCAGGATTCGCCAAAACGCCCTTGCGGACGGCGTCCCCAACAAGGACCTTCTGGTAACGCCGGAACACTGCCTCTTCTTCAATGGCCGGTTTGTCCCAGCCCGCCTCCTGATCAATGGCTCGTCCATCGCCTACGACCGCACCATTCTGTCGTATGACTATTTTCATATCGAGACGGAACAGCATTCCATCATCGTCGCGGATGGCGCAATGACCGAAACCTATCTCGACACCGGAAATCGCGGCCAGTTCACCCAGTATGGAAATGTGGTGACGATCGCCGGACGGGCGACACCCCGGACACCGCGAACGTGGCTTGCGGACGCGGCCGCCCCGCTGTGCGTCGACCGCGCCGTCGTCGAACCACTCTATAACACAATTCTGGCACGCGCCCGGGCACTCGATTTTGACGTAAAAGAGCCAGAGATGGCGCTGACCACCGAACGCAACGTGCATCTCGTAACGGCGAACGGCAAGATACTGCGCCCCGTCCGGGAACAGGAGGGCCGTCTGATCTTCATGATCCCACCCGGCGTCCAGAGCGTCCATATCCGCTCCAACGCGTCCCGGCCCTGCGATGCGATCGGCCCCTTCGTCGACGATCGCCGCACCTTGGGCGTTCTGGTTGGTGACATCACCCTGTTTGACGCCAATCACTCGACCGTGCTGGACGCGCACGTCACGAGCGACACGCTGTCCGGCTGGGATATTCGCGAGGCGGCGCTGTGCCGCTGGACGAATGGTAACGCGACGTTGCCGCTGGGCGCGCGCGAAGCCGGCACTATGGCCTTACTGGCACTCCAGATCCTCGCCGGTGGTCCCTACGTCGTTGATGAAAGGCACGCCACGCTCAGCAAATCGGCCTGATACCGCCGGTCCCGGGCCTCGCACCATAACGTCGTGCGGGGCCCGGCGCCGTCCGTCTTCAGCTCGGAGCGGCCCCCTGCGTCTGAACCTGAAGCGTATAGATCGACTGCCCGCACATCATCATCAGCATATTCCGCTTGGGTCCGGCGAATGTCAGGTTCGCGCACAGTTGCGGCAGCCGGATGCGCCCCAGAACCTTTGCGTCGGGCGAAATCACAACCACACCGCGATAGCCCAGCGGGCCGCTGACACCGCACCACAGATTGCCGTCGACATCGACCTTGAAACCGTCGGGCGGGCACTTCACCCCCTCGATCACCATGTCGTGGAAAACACGCCGGTGCGTGACCTTCGTGCCTTCGACGTCGAAGGCGTATATGACGGACTGACCGCCCGGACCGTCCGTTCCGGGGCCCTTGGTGGTACTGGCGACATACAGGGTGCGATAATCCGGCGAGAACGCGATGCCGTTCGGATCCGGCACGTCAGCCCCGGAAATCACAAGATCGATACGACCGGATTTATCGATCCGGTAACAGTTTGATGGCAATTCGCGCTTCTGGTTCGCAATCAGCGTCGGTTGGTCCTGCCCGATCAGCGGATTGAGCCGACCACCGGGATTGGTCGGTCCGCCCGCGGCGTCGGGATGGCCTTCCGACAGCGTGTCGCCATATGTGGGGTCGGTGAACCAGACGCTGCCGTCGGGATGAACCGCCATGTCGTTGGGCGAATTGAGGGGCTTTCCATCGAAACTGTCCGCCAGCACGCGATACACGCCGTTATGCTCGCGCCGTATGATCCGGCGATAAAGATCCTGCTGGATGATCTGGCGTCCTTCGAAATCGAAGGCATTCCCATTGCTGTTGCCGGAATCGCCATTGAGAACGGTGACCGCACCTGTCTCCCACAGATAGCGATACTGCCGATTGGCATGGACATCGCTGAAGACAAGGTAATTGCCCTGCTCGGACCAGGCCGGTCCTTCAAGCCAGAGCCCCTTGTCCCACACCCGACGAAGCTGCGTAATGCCCAGCAGATAAGGTTTGAAGCGATCATCGAGAACGATAATGTCGGGATCGGGATACATCACGGGCGGACTGCCCGGCCCCCATTCCCGCGGCGGCACGCTGACGACGCTTGGCGGTTGCGGCGAAGCCGCGCTTGCCGACGATATGAACCGCGTCGCAACAGCCGATGCCGTCAACCCCATGATACCGCGACGCGAGAGCGTGTAGCGGCTTGAAACCGTCTTCTGCATTCCGGACCTTTCCAGTCTTCTCAATACTTTATTACGAGACATCGTACGAACAGATCACAAGCGAATCTGGATCTTGACGTCCGACGGACGCGCCTCCACGGCACGATCGAAGGCTTCGATACCGTCCTTCAGGTCGTACGTGACCGATACCAGAGGCTTGAGATCGGCACGGCCCGACGCGATGGCGGCGATGGCACGGTCATAGACATTGGCGTAGCGAAATACCGTCTCGATCGTGATCTCCTTTGCCTGGGCGGCGACAATATCGAACGGCACCTTGTCGATCGGCATGCCGACCAGCACCAGGGTTCCCCCCGGACGTACCGCGCCCAGCGCGTCGTCATAGGCGCGGGCGTTGCCACTGGCCTCGAACACCACGTCCGCGCCCCAGTCGGCACCGCATTCGCGGCGGACGGTTTCGGCCAGTGTCGTCTCGGTCAGGTTGACCGGTACGATGTTGGCATATCGGGCCGCGATCTCCAGCTTCGGCGCCGCCACATCGGACACGATGACCTTGCTGGCTCCATTCGCCAGCGCGGCCAGTGCCGTCATCAGGCCGATCGGCCCACACCCGGTGACCACGCACACATCCCCGATGGACACCCGCCCCTTCACCGCAGCCTGCACGCCCACGGCGAAAGGCTCGACCATCGCCCCTTCGGCAAAGCTCACCTGATCCGGCAGTCGAAAGGTGAAGGCTGCCGGATGGACGACCAGCGGAGTGAGGCACCCGTGCACCGGGGGCGTGGCCCAGAAGCGCACAGCCGGGTCGACATTGTACAGTCCAAGACGGGACGCACGGGAGTTCGGGTCGGGTATGCCCGGCTCCATGCACACCCGGTCGCCGACTTTCAGCGTCGTGACGTGCTCACCCACCGCCTCGACCACACCCGCCGCCTCGTGCCCGAGAATCATGGGTTCGCGCACCACGAACGGGCCGATCCGCCCATGCGTGTAATAGTGGACGTCGCTGCCGCAGATGCCGACGGTGTGAATACGCACCCGAACATCGTCAGGCCCCACGGCCAGATCGACCGGAATATCGCGAAGAGCCAGTTTTCCTTTGGCTTCCAGAACAAGGGCTTCCGCCATCGTTTCCTCCTTTTTTTGCTCTTGCGGCCTATCTGACGCCATACCCCGGCATTGGGCAATAGCGCGATCACACCCCGTCAGCCCCGCACGCATGGCCCCCTTACAATGTGGACAAATTTAGTCCTACTATCCGCGTCCCTTGATTCGACGCTCCCCGAGGGCGCCGGTCGCGCGTGACTGAAACGGGAGACAACCACTCCATGACCAATAGCGACAAGCCAGTGCGCATCGTGATTGTGGGCGGGGGCGTGGCAGGAATGGCGCTGGCCACACGCCTTGGCGAAAGCCTGGGGCGCACCGGCCGGGCATCCGTTACGCTGGTCGACAAGAGTTTCGCGCATGTGTGGAAACCTATCCTGCACTGTTTCGCCGCAGGCACGGCGCGCAATCCCAACGACCGAATCAGCTTTCTGTCTCAGGCCAGCCGCCATCATTTCGAGTTCTGGCCCGGCGAAATCCAGGCCCTGGACCGCACGGCCAAGCGTCTGACCCTCGCACCGATCACCAGCCCCGATGGCGCACAGGTGCTGGGCGAACGGACCCTGGACTACGACGCGATGATTCTGGCCATCGGCAGTCGCGCCAACGATTTCGGCACGCCCGGAGTCGCCGAACACTGTCTGTTCATCGACAATCTGGTCGAGGCACGCGCCTTCAACGACCGCTTCCGGGCCGAGCAGCTTCGTGCTTTCGGCAACGCTCAGGGGCTGGACATCGCCATCGTGGGGGGCGGCGCGACCGGCACGCAGCTTGCCGCCGAACTGCACAAGGCACTCGATCTGGTTGCCCTGTACAGCTTCGGACGCACACCCCCGCCGCTGAACATCACCTTGCTCGAGGCCGGTCCCCGGATCCTGCCGGCCTTTCCCGAAAGTGTCTCGGCCGCCGCCGTCAAGGAACTCCAGGCCATCGGCGTCACGGTGCGCACAGGCTCACAGGTCAGCGGCGCGGACGCCGAAGGGCTGATCCTGAAGGACGGCAGCCGCGTGCGGGCAACGCTGCGGGTCTGGGCGGCAGGGGTCAAGGCGCCGGAGGTAACCACCCGTATGGGCGACCTGACACTCAGCCGTACCGGCCAGATCGAGGTGGCCCCCAACCTGCAAAGCCGCGCCGATGCGTCCATCTTCGCGGTGGGGGACTGCGCCTGTATCACCGACGATCCGGTGGCGCCCACCGCCCAGGCCGCCCGCCAGCAGGCGCTGCATCTGATCCGCCATTTCCCCGCCTGGATCGAGGGCAAGGCCATTCCGCCCTTCCGGTTCCGCAACCGCGGCGCCGTGGTGGCGCTGGGCGACTATAACGGCTGGGGCGCATTCCCCGGCGGCGCGGTGTTCGGCGGCGGCTGGCTGCGCGGACTGTCGGCGCGGCTGGGCCACATTATGCTCTATCGCCAGCACCAGTTCGCGGTCTTCGGTGTGGCCCGTGGCCTGCTGGCATGGTTCGTCGACTGGCTGGAAAGCTTCGTACGTCCCTCCGTCCGTCTCGACTGAGGCGGGCGCAAACCCCTTGACTAACCCCCTAACAAAGGAACAAAACACGAACATACTCCATCTGTCTGCGAGCCCGCCCGCCGCCATGTCCGCCGCCACGCCCGCCCTCGAACAGCTCCGTGACCGAATCCGTCGGCTGGAAGGCCGCACGCACGACCCGCGCCGTACCGTGCTGCCCTTCGGGATCGAGGCGATCGATCGGGCACTGCCGGGTGGCGGCCTGATGCTGGGCGCCCTGCACGACATTGCCGGCGGAGGTGCCGATGCCCAGCACGGC